>NZ_JBEXLL010000041.1:0-58961 GCF_040609955.1 Nocardia sp. NPDC004568 | reverse complement strand
TCATGTTCCGGCTATGCCACGCCGGAGGCCGAACATCCACCGGCAACCACACTCGCCGGTCCAGCACCTCCAGGCCTGACAGCGACTCATCCCCCCAGCCACAACTGACGGAAGTTCTCGGACGCTTACTAACACACCTCCGGCCCGAACGCAGGCAACCAGGTGCGGCGCATTCACGGTGCGCCGGCGTGCCGCAGCGGCATCGATCAGCTCGAGCGCCATCGCGCGCCCGGCCGCGCGGGGGCCGGTCTCGTGGTGGCCTTGCTGCTCGAGCGCCGTAAACGCGCCGAACGGGTGGTGTTGCTTTTATGGTTGTTCCTCGCGTTGTTTTTCGATCGCCTTTCTGATCAGCGTTCGCGCCGCTTCGCCGGTCATAGACTGGCTGGCCAGAGAATCGAATGACCGGTGATAGATATCTATTTCCCGCGCCTGATTGATCTTCAGTTCCGCGGTGACTCCTTCTACCACGACAACGCGGCGGTCGTAAATGACAAAGTTCATGGCAGGGGCTGGGCAGTAGGCGTGAGCCGGTACGATACCCAACAGCACGCGCGGCAATCCGATCACCGCCATTAGTCGGTCCAATTGCCCTGCCATCACATCGCGGCAAGCCACGCCCGTGGAAAGAGCTTGCTCGCCGATAAGCATATGAAACCTGCACCCCCCGGTAGAGTATTTGTTGTCTTTCGAGCCGTTTTGAAACGCCTTCGTCGAGGTCATCCGGTATTCGATAGAGCTCGATTGCCTGCCGTAAAATTGCTTCGGCATATTCTGCGGTCTGGAGAAGTCCGGGTATTACGTAGGGTTGGTAGATCCTCATCAGCCGGGTCTGTCCGGCAAGCTTCGCCAGCTTGTTCTGCCCACTTTTTGTGCCTCCGCTCAGGACGCGCCGCCACTCGACGTGGGCACTGTCGATATTTCGAAGCGTGGTGATCAGTTCCGGCAGTTCGGGCTCCGCGCCCAGGATGTTGCAGTAGGCTCGGAGATCGGCCTCGGAGGGGGCGTCTGCCATATTCCAGCTTCGATACCTTGGATTCGTGCCACCCTGCACGTTCGGCGAGATCGCGCCCGGACATTCCGGTGGCGCGGCGCAGCTCCCTGAGTCGTTGTCCGAGCGCTTCTCTCGCTTCCTGAACGCTACCGGTCACTTCACCATCTACTACGCTTCACCGGCTGTATATTCAGCATGAGGTGTAGCCAACTTCCAGAGCCGTTGTCTGACGCCTTGACAGTACTCGATGATGCGAGGATCTGTCGTCAGGGCTACGCCGGCCGACTTGAGTTGTTGGTCAACCAGATTGAACGCCACCCGCTCATTATCTATGAGCCACCAATCGTCCGTCGGTACCTCCCCGGCGAGGTGGCGTGGTAGATAACGGATATCTTCACCCGCCTCGACGTTGCGAGACGCGACGACGAGACTCCATCTCTGGTAGTCGGTGTGCGGCACAGTAACTACCCGAATCCGGCTCACCCTGACACCTCGACCGGTCAACTCCTCGACAAGCGTTTCCCAGTCTCGAAACCACTCGTAGTCATCGGGCTCATTGTTCAGAAACCGCCGGAACGGTTCGGACTCCACGGGTACCGCGTAGTCATCTCTGACTTCGAGATGGAACGCTTCACTGCGGCACTCCCGGAACAGATCAGACCAGTCACCCTGCCGTAGATGCACCGTAGAAGGTCCTTTTGCTCTTGGGTACCTCGATTGCAGCCTCATCGTCCGCGAGGTCGAGTTGACTCAACGTCTTGTCGTCCGTTATCGGCCGACCGCTGAGGGTGAACGTACCCCGCCCCGTGTCGGTCAGCGCGTGCCGATAAACGTGTGCGGTTCGGCGAAACCCGTCAAGAGGTGCGGGATCTCGATTGTCTCGGATGTGCCGGTACGCCAGCCTGTCGCTACGTAACTGCCCTGGTCGGTGGCGTACAGGGTCGGGCAGTCGTTCACCTGTGAACCACCCCTGCCGAGGAACCTGAGCTGCATGATGTTGCGCCCTTTCTCGCGTTCTGCGCTGGTGTTCTGCGCATCCTCATCTTTCAGCGATTGAGCCGAACTTCACGGGGAACAGCCGAACTTGGACAAATTGGGCAAGTTCGTGGTTCGTGCACGCGTGGCCTTCTGCAGTTTAGCGCTGCAGCGCCGTGTCCGTCGGCGCCCTCGTCACTGTTGTGCGGTGGATATCAGCTGTAGGAGTTCCTGGGAGATGATCGGGTTGGCGGCTACGGTGTGGCGGGACCGGACGTTGTGGATGCTGCCGTCGGAATCGGTCACCACGGCCCCGCTTTCACGTGCGATGAGCACTCCGGCTGCCATGTCCCATTGTTTGTTGGACATGATGATGCATCCATCGATACGGCCTTCAGCGGTCCAGGCCAGATCGAGTGCGGCGGAGCCGAGCATGCGAACCCTTTCCGCCTCTGCCGCCAGCGCTTCGGTGACGGCCAATCGGGTGCGGTTCTTCGCCTCGGCGCCGGGGCCGACGGCGTAGTCGCCGATCGAGATTATTGCGTCCCGCAGGTGCTGCGCTCGGCCGGTGGTGATGGGCCTGTCATTCACGTAAGCACCCTGTCCCTCGGTCGCGTAGTACTCCAGCCCGAGAAACGGCGCTCGTATCACGCCGAGAATTGGGCTGTCGCGATGTACCAGCGCAAGGGACACCGCACAAAGCGGAATGTTGTGGATGAAGTTCGATGTCCCGTCGATGGGATCGAGAACCCAAGTCCATTCGGAGTGCGCGAGATCCGGTGACTGTGTGCCGGACTCCTCACCCCTGAACGTGATTCGTGGTGCGTGTGCTCGCAGCCTGCGCTGCATCGTTGCCTGGATTTTCAGGTCGAGCTGGGTGACGAAGTCTCGGTCGCCTTTGCTATGGACGGCACCTGCTTCTTCTGTGGTCAAGAGCGCGGCCCCGGCTGCTGTGGCCCCGCGCGCAATGGCCAGGAGAGCACTGATATCGCTCATGCATCGTTCCTTTTCCAGGCGTCCACAAAATGTCGACCCACTCATGGACGTGGCGAAGGCCGCCGTCTCCCATGCTTCCGTACAACGGTCGTCGGTGCGTTCGGGGCACCCTATTCGCCTGAAGGTGGGCGCAGCCTCGAATCCTCCTGCCCGGTCGGGCCGGCTCACCGCCAGGGTCGTAGCGGCGTTGAGATGGCCCGGTGCAGGTCAGGAGCGAGATGGACGACGCGTGCCGAACCGGTCGACCGCAGCGCGGCCGAATCATGGTCTACGAACATCTTGGTTCCGACAGATAGCGTGGAAGAGTGATTCGGTCCGTAGTATTCGATGTTGGTGAGACATTGCTCGACGATTCGCGAGAGTTCGGCGCGTGGGCGGATTGGCTCGGCGTCCCGCGGCATACATTTTCCGCGATTCTGGGCGCTGTCACCGCCGCGGGTCGCAACAATGCCGAGACGTTCCAGGTCTTGCGGCCGGGGTTCGATCTAGCCGAGCAGCGCCGGCGTCGCGAGGAGGCCGGGGTCGGTGAACGAATCGAAGAATCCGACCTCTACCCTGATGTTCGTCCTGCTCTTGCCGCGCTCAAGCAGGCCGGCCTGTGGGTCGGTGTGGCCGGAAATCAGACGGCCAAGGCTGCGGCGCTGCTACGTTCGTTGGATCTTCCCGTCCATGCGATTGCGACGTCCGGTGAGTGGGGGGTAGCCAAACCCGATCCGGCGTTTTTCGAAGCGGTTATCGACTTCGCTCCGGGCGAACCGGAGGAGATCGTCTATGTGGGAGACCACCGTGACAACGATATTTTGCCCGCGCGGGCTGCCGGATTGCGGCCGGTGTTGATTCGTCGGGGACCGTGGGGTTACCTATGGGCGGACGACCCGGTTGTGGCTCGTGACGCGGAATGGGTCATCGATTCTCTGGCGGAGCTTCCCGGTCTGGTCGGCAAAGGTCGTTGAAGTTTTCTGGCCGACCGGATTCTCGAGCTGGTCAGCTCATCGCGTGTTGCAGAGCCGACAAGGCCGTACTGTGTAGGCCGGGTCCGGCGATGTGCATTTGTTCGATCATCTCCCTGACATGAGGATGGGCCCGGACATGTTCCGGCGCGACGCAATGCGCGGTGTGCAGTGCGTCGAGCGCGCGTTCGGTTTGGTCGGTCGCATAATAGGCCCGGCCGAGGTCGATGTAGAAATGGGAACGTCGTTCGGCGGGAAGGTTGATGGGCGGCTGCCAGCCGGTGGCAGTCCGTAGAGCAGCGCCGAAGTCACCGAGTTCGACGGCAAGCGACATGCGGTGGATGCGTACCGAAGCGGCCCCGAATGCGGTTCCCAGATGAATTCCCTCGTTGACCCGCACCGCGACCTGCCTGGCCTCGTCTATATGTCCTGTCGCCAGAGCCGCGTGACCTGCTCTTGCGGCCATGACTGCCGCGCGCATGTGAAGAGCGCCGTATGTTGCAGCGGCAGAGTCGCTGTGCCCGACCTGTATCCGTTCAGCTGCTTTTTCGAGCATCATGCGACCCGTAGTCAGATCTCCCGAGGAGAAGAATACTTCGCCACGTACATAGGAGCTGCTGGCCTGCACCAACTCGTCTCCGGTTTCCGCGGCCGCACTGCAGAGCAATCCTATGATGCGCGCGGATAGATCTCTATAACCGTGTTTCTCGGCGATTGCGTCTGCGGCTCGGTATACCTGGAATAACAAGCGAGCGAGACTCGCTCGCTGCGATTCCGGGCAACCTGCAATGGCTCGATATAGCTCGGGCAACAACTCAGGCACTTCTCGAGCCAGCTCTGCATAATCCGATCGGAGTCTTTTGTCTATTATCGAGAGAACTACTGGACGCAACTGTTCGATGGAGCGGACCGGTCCGTCTTCCGGGGATTCGCAGGAATCGAGCGCACGTCGCAATGCTGGGATATGCGCGGAGATCGAATGCGCTTCTCCATGCGATACAGGTGGCCCGTCCGAACGAATGCATGCACTGCGACCAAACGCCTTATCCGCGTCGTATCGAGAGTCATCGATCGCGCTATCAAACGATTTATGCCGGATTTCTCGTTGCCCGCGTTTGGCTGCTGCGTGCAGTGCGGGCAGCGTGCCACCCGCGTCCAATGCCTTGTCGAGGGCGATTATCAAGTTCCGGGACGGTACGCCATTTTTGGGTCGTTCGGCAAGCGATATGTATTGCTTGGTGTAGCCGACGAGCGATCCCAGCTCGGGCTGGCTCAATCCAGCCGTTTCCCGCAGGCGGCGAATCGCAGCAGCCAGTTCGGTCATGGACGGGTGCACGAGCTCGGTCGGGTCTCGCTGGTCTGCTGCCCCGGATGCACGGCCGCCTTCGTGCGGTGTCGTCCCCACGGTCAACAACGGTACTTGACCATTTGACTCCTTTCGCGCAGTTCGGCGAAGGCGTTGTGTGGGATCGAGGCCAACACCGGACAGTCCGGCACGCGGCGTACAGGCAGAAGGGAGAGGAACGCGATGTCACAGCCACCAGCGCTGCGACTGGAAACGAGTCCATCGACCGGTGTTACCGCTCCTGTCGGAGTCGATACGACCCGGGCGAGTGTTGCCAGGGTCTACGACCACAGCCTGGGTGGTAAAGACAACTACGACGTCGACCGCGTGGTCTTCGAGCAGATCGCGCGTATCGCGCCACGGCAGGGTGGTGTGTCGCGGACGCATCGGCGCTGGTTGCATCGGGTGGTGCGCTATCTGGCCGGGTATGCCGGGGTCGAGCAGTTCGTCGATATCGGTGCTGGGTTGCCGACCGCCCTGAATACCCACGAGGTCGCCCAGCTGGAAAATCGCAGAGCGACAGTGGTTTACGTCGACAACGATCCGGTGTGCGCCGCGCATGGGCGGGCGCTGCTCGAGCGTAACGACCGTACACACTACGTTCTCGCGGACTTCCTGGAGACAGGCACACTCCTAGAAAACTCGGACGTGCTCCAGTACCTCGAGTTGGATCGCCCGATAGGGGTGCTGGTGTGCGGGCTGCTCCACCATATCGGCGACGGGCCGAGGCCGGCCCGGGCAATGAGTGAGCTGATCGAACGGCTGCCTTCCGGTTCGTATGTGGCGGTCACGAACTTCTACGATCCGGGCCCCGAGGACCCCGAAATCCATCGGTTGGCGCGGAAGCTGGAAGAGGCGTTCACCGGAGGCGTGGGTTCGGGCTGGTACCGGACCCATACGGAGCACCTCGAATACTTCGAAGGTCTCGAGCTGCTGCCGCCCGGCTTGGTCGAACTCGACGATTGGTGGCCCCTCGGCCGGATCGGGCGGGACAGGTTGCCGGAGGAGCGAACGATGCGTGGCGCGGTGGGGTACAAGCGACCGGCGTTGCTGCGATTTCCAGGTGCCTGACCAAAAGCAATCGTTCACAGCTACATGCGGAGGTTTGCGCTTCCGCGGGAATGCGGGGCGTGGGGGATCGTCCCGGTAATTCCGGGCTCGTGGTGTGTGTCGCTGGGGGACACACGCTGTCCATTTTCGATCTTGAATTTTCGGAGGGTGATCAGTCATGTCTTCTTCACGTAGTCCGGTTCTCATCGTGGGCGCCGGTCCGACGGGTCTCGCCCTCGGTATCGAGTTACTGCGGCGTGGTGTGGATGTCCGGTTGATCGACCGGCTCACCACCCCCGTGACGACTTCTCGATCGTTCACGGTGCACACCCGCACTCTGGAGCTGCTGGAACAGGCCGGGATCGTCGACGAGTTCCAGGAGCGGGGTTTGCGCGGGGAGTGGATGGTTACCGGTTCGCGGGTTTTCCGGACACGGTGCGACTGGATTTCACCGGTCTGGACAGCCGATACCCGTATTTCCGCACGATCGGCCAGCGCGACACCGAGGAGATTCTGCGCCGGCATTTCACCGCGCTCGGCGGGACCGTCGAATGGCATACCGAGCTGGTTTCGGTGATCACGTCCCCGGACGGTGGAGTCACCGCCATCGTGCGGGACACGAACAGTGGTGAGAACGGAACCGTGCACTGCGACTGGCTGATCGGTTGCGACGGAGTGCACAGCACTGTCGCCGATCACCTGGGTGCCCAGGTCGGTCGCGCGGAGTACGTGGGGACCGCGATGCGGATGATGGACGTGCCGCTTCGGCAGCGGTCACCGGGCTTCCCGGTGGAGGTCGGCGGTGTCGACTACCGCATCACCAGCGGCCACATGCTGCTGACGACAGCATTACCCGGTGGTGTGTGGCGGGTAGTGATCAGCGAACCCGGCGAGGCCCGCAGTATCGACGCTTCGGCCGCGGCGTTCCAGAAGGTGCTCGACGAGCATTTCGGTGGTGCGGTGCGGATGGGTTCCCCGCAGTGGACGACGGTGTTCCGGACGCGGCGGCGGCTCACCTCCCGGTATCGCAACGGCCGGATCTTCGTCTGTGGAGATGCCGGACACGAGCGGTCCCCGGCGGGCGGGCAGGGGATGAACACCTCGATGCAGGACGCGTTCAACCTCGGCTGGAAACTTGCCGCCGTCGTGCACGGCTACGCCCGACAGTCGCTGCTGGACAGTTACGAGGCGGAGCGGCGTCCGATAGCCGAGCAGGTGATCGCCGGGACCCATGAACTGCATTCGGTGCTGATGGACCACGGCCGCCCGGTCGCCGAACGACTCGCGCTCGCCCGCGAACCCGGGTTCACCGAGCGGGCCGTGGCCCGGATCTCCGGCATCGCCTACCGCTACGCGAACACCGTCGACCCCGGATTGTCCTCGCCGCGGTGGTCGGAGGGGCCGGCGGCGGGGGACCGCGCCCCCGACGTCGAGATCACCCCTCGGCTACGGCTGCACGAACGGTTGCGCCACGGCGGACACACCCTGGTGGTCGTCCATCGCGATCCGCACGCTGCCGCGAAGGTCTCGGCGCTGCTCGCACGTGTGCGTCGGCAATTCGGCGGCCGGGTCGAAACGATGGTCGTCACCCCGCCCGGCTATCACGGACCCGGCCCGGCCGGTGCCCTCCTGGCCGACAGTCGCCGGATCCACGACCGCTACGGCACCCCCGACGGGGACGCTGTCTGCCTTATTCGACCCGACGGCTATATCGGCGCCCACTGTCTGCTCACCGAGCCGGACACGGCGTTCTCGACGCTGCGCGACGCCTTGCCCTGATCCGTCGCACAGCAGCGGCGATCGACTTCCACTACGCCTACCGGAAGCCCGGTGGCCGTCCCGTGCATCCGGAGGACCCACTCGGCGACGACGAGAGCTCTTCGAAATCATCGCTGCTCCCGCATTCGGCGCCCGGGCGCGCGTCTCTCTTGTCTCCCGCTCATCTCGAAGAAATGGACCATGTCGACTCCACCATCGATTTCCTATCCGCGGACCGGTCACCTCGGCTCGTGCCCGGTCGCGCGCACCGCACCCGAAGCTTCGACGGAGGCGCGCGTACCCGTCCACACCCCGGAATTCGCCGCCGACCCGCACCGGATCTACCACGAAATGCGCACGGAATTCGGTGATCTCGCACCGATCGAACTCGCCCCCGGCGTACCGGCCACCCTGGTACTCGGTTACCACACCGCGGTCCGGATCCTGCACGACACCGAGCATTTCCCCACCGACCCCCGCACCTGGCAGACCACCGTGCCCCCGGATTCACCAGTACTGCCGATGATGCGCTGGCACCCCGCCGCCCGCTACAGCAGCGGACCCGACCACCAGCGCTACCGGCAGGCATCGAAGGACAGCATCGACGCCGTCGACGCCCACGCCATGCACACCGTCGTCGAAGAACTGGCGGTCCCGCTGATCAACGGATTCTGCGAGACCGGGACCGCCGAACTGGTGGCAGACTACGCCCGCCCCCTCATCGTCGCCGTCCTCAACCGGATCACGGGCTGCCCACCCGATTTAGGGGCGCGGATCACCGCCGGGACGGCCGCGCGTTTCGACACCGTCGATGCAGTCGCGGGAATGGGGCTGCTGCGGTCCGCCCTGACAGAACTGATCCGGCTCAAACGCGATCATCCGGGCCACGACGCCACCTCACGTCTGCTCGCCCACCCCTGCCGCCTCGACGACGGGAAGTACTCGCGCAGTTGCTGAGCTTCTACGGAGCCGGCGGCGAAGCGCAACCGAATCTGATCACCAACACCCTGCTGCTGATGATGACCGACGAGCGCTTCGGCGGCGGCCTGATCGGCGGGAGTCTGTTCACCCGCGACGCTCTCGACGAGGTGCTGTTCCACGACCCGCCGATCGCGAACTTCTGCACCACCTACCCCCGCACCCCAGTCCTGATCGGCGATACCTGGCTCCCCGCCCACCAGCCCGTGCTGATCGGTCTCGCCGCCGCCAACACCGACCCGCGAATCAACGACGGCGACCACACCGGCAACCGCTCCCACCTGTCCTGGAGCGTGGGCCCGCATGCCTGTCCGGCCCGCACTCTGGCGTATCAGATCGTGCAGGACGCGATCGATCAACTTCTCGACGCGGTCCCCGACATGGCGCTCGCGGTACCCCGGGAGGAACTGGTCTGGCGGCCCGGGCCGTTCCACCGGGCCCTCACCCGGCTGCCGGTCACCTTCCGGCCTGCCCCGGCCCTGGATGTCCCTTCGCGCACCAGCACCCGGGGATGATCGTGAACTCACTGGCCATCCACCAACTCATCACCCTCGACACGACTCGCCCCCACCGCGCCGGCCTGACCGATCCCACCGGCCCCGGCCCGCGCAGCCGGACGGGGCCCACCGCTTGTCTCGGCGATCACTGTGCCGTCGACCCGGCGTTCGATTCCCTGGACGAAGCATTGCGGATACGCGCGGCACACAGCGATCACACACCACTGTGCCCCCAATACCTGGGAGCGATCGCCTACCTCGGCGGACTGCAAGACGACAGCTACGAATAACTCGGGCCGGGCTCGTCGTTCCGGTTCCACCGCCGGTGTCGACTTTTATCGCCGGCCCCGCTGCGCTGGAGGGGAGACCGGGAGGGCGACCCCGCGGTCGCGGGTATGGAGCACCGAGTGGAATTACGGCCCGGGGTACGCCGGGACCGGGTACACGGCGTACGACCGATCCAACGGACGAGCGCAACGCCGAGTCCGGTGGCCGTGAAGCGGCCACCGGACCGGGCGTAGCGGCGCGAATCGGTGGGGTTACGCGGGTCGGTGGTCGTCGCGGTGCGGGTTGCCTTCGTTGTCGGGAGCGTCGCGGGTACTCGGCCTCTGCCCCTTCAACCACCGGAACCCGACCACCACGGCGACCAGTATCGCGATCGCGAGAATGACGAGAAGTTCCATACCTGTGCGCCTACCCGGGTCCGGCGGCTTCAACCACCGCGTTGTCGCGGGCCGGTGCGCTCACGCCACGACCCGGACCGTTTTGAGCTCCGGGTCCGTGGCATCCGGGATGTTCAGCCCGATCTCGTGACCGGTGCGCAGATAATCCAGCACTCCCTGGTCGAGGCGTTCCCCGGGCACCACCACGGAGATACCGGGTGGATAGGGCGTGAGCTGTTCGGCCGCGACCCGGCCGGCCGCCTCCTCCACCGGCACCATCTCGGTGGAGCCGAAGAACGCGTCGCGGGGCAGTATCGCGGTGTCCAGCTGCAGTTCGTGCGGTGCGGGGAGGTAGAGAGCGTGCGGGGAAGTCGCGTCGGTCAGCTGGGCCCGCCACTCGCCGATCGCCTCGATGAGCATATCGGCCGTTTCGTCGTCGTCGGCGTAGGAGATGGTCGCGAGGGTCCGCCGGTGATCGCTGAGACCCATATCGATCAACCGTTCCCGGCGCAGCCAGTCCTCGGCGTCGTACCCGGTGGCGCCGGTTCCGGAGACGTCCAGCAGCACCTGGAGCCGGTCCAGATCGTGGGAGGCCTCCGCACCGAGCAGTTCGTTCTCCATGACCTGGATGCCGGGGATACTGTTCAGCTCGGTGCGGGTGCGGCGCGCGGTGCGCAGCGCGGCATCGAGCAGGTCTTGTCCGCGCTCGACCATCTGGCGGCGCCATCCGTCCAGGGCCGAGTAGATCAGCACATTCGGGCTCGTGGTCATGAGCAGGTCGACGCAGTGACGCAGGCGGACCGGATCCACCAGGTCACCTTGCACGTGGAAGACCGAGCTCTGTTCGAACCCGCCGCCCATCTTGTGCACACTCACCACACAGATATCGGCGCCCACATCCATCGCCCAGGTCGGCAGGTCGGGATGGAAGGGCAGATGAGCACCCCAGGCCTCGTCCACGATGAGCGGTTTGCCGCGCTCATGGCACACCCGGGCGATCCCCGCGATATCGGCGCAGGTCCCGTACGGACTGGGGCTGACGATCAGCGCGCCCGCCGCCTCAGGGTATTTCTCCCACGCCTGGCGGACCTGCTCCGGTGACGGCGGATGCGACAGATGACGTTCGGCATCCCAGCGCGGGGTGATCCAGCGCGGCAGCACGCCGGAGAAGATGAGCCCGGCCACGATCGATTTGTGGCTGTCGCGGGCCACCAGCAGACCGTTCTCGTTACCGCCCGCTACGGCCATCATGGCCGCCTTCACCGACAGCGAGCTGCCGCATGTGGCGAAGAAGGTCTGATCCGCGCCCACGGCGTCGGCCATCAACTCCTCGGCCCGGGACAGATAGCCGCCGCGGGACAACCGGTCGTCGACACCCGGCGTGGCCAGCACATCGGCGCGGAACGCGTCCGCGCCGATGATCGCTGCCACCCGTTCGTCCACGCCGCGGCTCTGGCGATGCCCCGGGGGCGTGAAGCCGTACCGGCCGAGCCGCTGGTATTCACCGAGCGCGTCGAGCAACGGCGTACGTGAGTGGTCCATGCGGCGCTCAGTGGCCACGGGGCTCACGCAGGGTCGCGCCTTCTTGGAGCTTGATGCGCCGGTGTTCGGCGACCACGATCAGCCCGCCGGCGATCAGGCAGATCACGCCGACGATTCCGGCGATAACGGCCCAGCCGGCGAAGCCGTAGCCGGCGGCGGTGAGGGTCAGCGCCACCAGGATGATGCCGATGGCGCCGAGGATGATGCCCGGCCAGTTCCGGGTGTCCTCGATGGTTTCTCCGGCGTGCGAACGGGTCGTCCGTGCGTCGTCGGGGAAACGATGCTCACTCACGGGGTGACTCTTATCGGGATCGTTGTGTCCGGCGACCATGGTCATGTCCTTCCTGTCGAGCCTGCGACCAGGGACGTTGCCCCGAATACCCGCTCGGCGGCGGTTGAATCACCAGCGCGGGGCCGGTCGGGTCCGATTCCCCGGCCGCCGGGAAAGGGGGCGGCGGGACCGGGTGTCCGGGGTCCGGCAGGGGTGGGCGATCCGGTGCCGGCCCCGGTATGGGCCCGGGTGCGGGCGGTACCGGCTCTGGCGATGGTCCTGGGACGGGCGGTTGCGGCTCTGGGGATGGTCCCGGGACGGGCGGTTGCGGCTCCGGGGATGGTCCCGGGGCAGGCGGTTGCGGCTCTGGGGATGGTCCCGGGACGGGCGGTTGCGGCTCCGGGGATGGTCCCGGGGCAGGCGGTTGCGGCTCTGGCGATGGTCCCGGAACCGGCGGTTGCGGTTCGCGGGGCCGGGGTTCCGGCGAGGGGGCGGGCAGCGGGGGCGTGGGCTCGGGATCCGGCGCCGGATGCGGTTCCGGAAAAGGATGCTGTGGGTCGGTGGCGCGCATGGTGATCGTGCTCCTGTCGCGGGTACTGGGGCCGGTGGCGCGAGGCGGTATCCGGCTGCTGCCCAGCGTTACCCGCCGGGGGCCGGGCGAATCAGCCGGCGGACGGGTCTCCGGGCGTCGCGGTATGCCGGCCGGGTTCCGTGATCCGCCTGGTTATGCCCGGTACGTGGAACCAGCGCGACGATGCACGCGGTGATCCGAATATCCGGCGTTGCAGGTGGGGCGGGTGCGCGGAGCTCGGGTACTGGTGCGCTGGGGTGACCGGTGCGCCGGCGGTCTCGGCGGGCGGTGGACGTGGTGCCGGGTGTGCGGGGTCCGGGCAACGGTCGACTCCGTGACCGGGACGGTGACCTATGCTGCGAGTGCACCGCCCGAGTACCGATCCGTCTCGAAAGGTCTCCATGCCGCGTATCGCGACCTCCACCATCGTCGACGAGGCCGACCTGCTGGCGTTCCTGGGTTCGCGCCATCACGGCGTGCTGGTCACCACCCGCGCCGACGGCCGCCCCCAGATGTCACCGGTGACCTGCGGGCTGGATCCGCAGGGCCGGATCGTCGTATCCACCTACCCGCGCCGGGCCAAGACCCGCAATATCCGCCGCGAACCGCAGGTGTCGATCTGTGTCCTCTCCGACGAGTTCGACGATGCCTATGTGCAGGTGGACGGCCGGGCCGAGATACTCGATATGCCCGAGGCGCTCGACGGTCTGGTCGACTACTACCGCGGTATCGCCGGTGAGCACCCGGACTGGGACGAATACCGGGCCGCGATGGCGCGCCAGGGCAAATCACTCATCCGCATCGATATCGAGCGCTGGGGGCCGATCGCCACGGGCGGCTTCCCACCCGAGGTCGATACCGCCGGTTGAACGGTGGCCCGGAGTCGGCGGCCCTCTCCCATTCCGTCGTCGACGCCCTGTACAGGGCGTCGATATCGAGCCGTCCCCGGTGAGCAGGATGACCATCGGGATGCCGTGGACGGTGGGACTTCGCGGCCGGCTCGGGTTCGTTCCTGCCGTCAGGGCGCGGCGGTGCTGATCCGCCGCCCGGCCGCCCGCATGGCCTCGGTATCGGAGGCCACGATGACCTCGGCGAAACGGGACCGGTAATCACCCAGATCGTCACCGACCGAACCCACTACCGCGTACACCGGGGTGGTTCCGGCCCGCCCGAGAATCGCCGAGATGATCTTGCCGGCCCGGGTCTGCCCGTCGAGCCGCCCTTCGCCGACGACGATGGTGCTCGCCTGTGCGGCAAGGGTGTCGAATCCCGCGCTGTCGAGCACGTACTCCGCGCCGGAGCGCAGTTCGGCCCCGTACTGTGCCCACATGCCGCCGGAGAATCCCCCGGCCGCTCCGGTCGCGTCGACCCCGGACGGATCGCGGGGCAGAGTACGCGCGGTCTCGGCGAGCCGCCGGGCCAGCAGTTCGACGGTGGCCGGGTCGGCTCCCTTCTGCGGTCCGAACACCCGGGCCGCGTCCACATAGCGGGTGGTGACATCGGTGAGCACGGTGATCGCAGCCCCGCCGAGACCGCCGGCGTCCTCGATGGCAGCGATCGCTCCCATGCCCCCGTCGGTGGTGGCCGAACCGCCCGCGGCGACCACGATCCGCGACGCCCCGCGCCGCACCGCCGCCGCGATGAGCATGCCGGTGCCGTAGGTGTTCGCGGCTACCGGATCACGCGGACCACAGTGCGCAGTGGTGACACCGCTGGCCGCGGCGATCTCGATCACCGCGACGCCGTCGTCGGACAGCCCGAAGGTGGCCTCACACGGGGCACCCCACGGATTGCGGGCCGCGACCGTCACCGGGTGAAGTCCCAGCGGCTCGGTGAGGGCGGCGAGGGTGCCTTCACCGCCGTCGGCGACCGGGAGGCGCACCGCGGTCGCGCCTGTTTCCTCGGCACCCCCGGCGATGGCGTCGGCGACCTCGGCGGCGGTGTAGGTGCCCTTGAAACTGTCGGGACAGATCAGGATCGTCACACCGCGACCCCGCCGATCGCCACGGACCCTCGCGCCCCTTCGGGACGCGGCGGATCGACAACCCGATGCCCGAAGGACGCCGGGAATCGGATCGAACCGCCGCCGGGTGGCGGTTGCCTCCTCCGACCGGTCGATGCCGTGCACAGCCTCATGGCGACCGACTCTATCGGGCGCCGACCACCCGGCGTGTGCGCCCATCGCGCTGGGGACCATAGCGGCCCTGCTGCGCGGACCCGCACATTCCCGAGTCCCGGTGGTGCTGTGCCCGTTGTGCCTACCGGCTTCGGCAGGAAGATCGCCGGAGTCGGCACTCCCGCATCGAGTTCCGATGCCGGCGGGGTAGGCCTCGTCCGGCCCGGCACCGCGGTGCCCGGCGCCGATCCCGGATCTGCCGAATCGGGCGCCTACCCACCTCGCCGGTACCGCTGCCCGGAACCCGGCCGCGACACCGGCTCTCGCGGCCGGCTGCTCAGGCGTGCAGCAGCGCCGACGCCCGGTCGGCGATTTCGGTACCGACCTCGGTGGTGGTCGCCGTGCCGCCGATTTCGGGGGTGCGCGGCCCGCCGCTGCCGAGGACATCGGTGACCGCCCGGTCGACCGCCGCCGCCGCGACGTGCTCGCCCAGATGATCGAGCAGCATGGCGCCCGCCAGGATCTGCGCCACCGGGTTGGCGATGCCCTGACCCGCGATATCGGGCGCGCTGCCGTGGACCGCCTCGAACATCGACGGTGCGTCCCGGGCGGGGTTGATATTGCCGGAGGGCGCCAGCCCCAGCCCACCGGTGACGGCGGCGGCGAGGTCGGAGAGGATATCGCCGAAGAGGTTGGAGCCGACGATCACATCGAGCCGGTCCGGATGCAGCACGATCTCGGCGGCCAGCGCGTCGACGTGCATCTGCCGGGTCTGCACGGCCGGGTACTCCGCGGCGATCCGCTCGAAGATCTCGTCCCAGTAGGGCATGGAGTGGATGAGACCGTTCGATTTCGTGGCCGAGCAGACACGGCCCGCGCGCTCGGTGGCCCGGTCGAAGGCGTACCGGATGATCCGTTCGCAGCCGACCCGGGTGAAAACCGACTCCTGCAGAACGAATTCGTCCGGCCGGCCGGGATTGTGCCGGCCGCCGATCTCGGAGTACTCGCCCTCGGAGTTCTCGCGCACGATGAGCAGGTCCAGATCGGCGGCGGTGCGGTCGCGCAGCGCCGAGGTGGTGCCGGGCAGCAACCGCACCGGGCGCAGGTTGACGTACTGGCCGAAGGCCCGGCGCAGCGGGATGAGCAGACCCCACAGCGAGATGTGGTCGGGCACTCCGGGGAAACCGACGGCACCGAGCAGAATCGCGTCGAACCCGGCGAGCCGCTCCGGCCCGTCGGTGGGCATCATCGCGCCGGTGCGCAGATAGTTCTCGCAGGACCAATCGAATTCGGTCCATTCGATGCCGGGCAGCACCCGGTCGAGAACTTTCACCGCCTCGGCGGTCACGTCCACGCCGATACCGTCGCCCGGGATCGTCGCGATCCGATAGGAATTCACAGTGGCACTCCGATGTATTTGATCTCGAGGAATTCGTCGATGCCGACCAGGCCGCCCTCGCGGCCGAGACCGGATTCTTTCACCCCGCCGAACGGCGCGGCCGGATTGGATACGACACCCTGGTTCAGGCCGACCATTCCGGTGTCGAGCGCCTCGCTGATCCGCAGCCCACGCCGCAGACCCTCGGTGTAGACATAGCTCACCAGACCATAGGGGGTGTCGTTGGCGCGGGTGACGGCCTCGTCCTCGGTATCGAAGGTCGCGATACTCGCGACCGGCCCGAACACCTCGGTATGGCAGATCTGCGCCGCGTCGGGGACATCCGCCAGGACGGTCGCCGGATAGAAGTGGCCGGGACCGTCGAGCGGTTCACCGCCCAGCAGTACGCGGGCGCCGCGCGCCCGGGCGTCGGCGACCAGCTCGGTCACCTTGGTCACCGCGTCGGCGTCGATCAGCGGGCCCACCACTACGCCGGGTTCGGTGCCGCGTCCCAGCGGCAGCTCTCCCATCCGCGCGGCCAGCCGCTCGGCGAATTCGGCGGCCACCCCGCGCTGGACGAGGAACCGGTTCGCCGCGGTGCAGGCCTGGCCGATATTGCGCATCTTCGCCGCCATCGCCCCGTCGACCGCCGCGTCCAGGTCGGCGTCGTCGAAGACCAGGAACGGGGCGTTGCCGCCCAGTTCCATCGAGGTGCGCATGACGGTGCGCGCGCACTGTTCGAGCAGTTTTTTGCCCACCGCGGTCGAGCCGGTGAAGGACAGTTTGCGCGAGCGCGGGTCGTGGATGAGCGGGGTCATCAGCGCGCCCGGGTCCGAGGTGGTCACCACATTCACCACGCCGGCCGGAACACCGGCCTCGTGCAGGATCCGCGCCAGCGCCAGGGTGCACAGCGGGGTCTGTTCCGCGGGTTTGACCACGCTGGTGCAGCCGGCGGCGAGGGCGGGCCCGATCTTGCGGGCGCCCATGGCCATCGGGAAGTTCCAGGGCGTGATGAGCAGGCTCGGCCCGACTGGCTGCCTGGTGACCAGGAACCGGGAACCCCCGCCCGGGGCGGGCATGTATCCACCGTCGAGGCGTACGGCCTCCTCGGCGAACCAGCGGAAGAACTCCGCGGCATAGGTGATCTCGCCGCGGGCCTCCGCCAGCGGCTTACCCATTTCGAGTGTCGCGATCAGGGCGAGGCGGTCGGCGTCGTCGAGCAGCAGGCGATGGGCTCGCATGAGGATCTCGCTGCGCTCACGGGGCGCGGTGCGCGCCCAGTCGGCCTGGGCGGCCGCGGCGGCGTCCAGCGCGGCCAGACCGTCCTCGGGGGTGGCGTCGGCGACTTCGCACAGCAGCTCTCCGGTCGCCGGATCGAGGACGGGCATGGTCTTCGCGGTCTCGCGGCTGCGGCCGTCGATGAAGAGGCCGGTGGGTACCGACGCGACGGCTTCCCGTTCGGCGGCGGTGAGTGTGGCTTCCGTGAGCACGGTGGGACGCTCCTCCCTGACGGCGGCCGGTCGAGTCAGGCCGGATTGTTGACAATCCTACAATAGGGGTCAATTCTCGCGGAGCGGAAGACTCCGATTGCGTGTGACGAGAAGGCGCGCCGTAAACCCATTCCTTTAGTACTGTTAACTAATCCGTAGCCGAGAGGTGACGCGGCGCTCGCGCCGGGCATACAGACTTTCCGCGGCGGAGTGGGAACAGGGAATGTGAGTGCTGGATGGTCGTCGATCACGGGGTCGCGCAGAATACCCTACGTCCCGGGGATTTCCCGGATGAGCGTGGTCGATTCGGAAGATTCGGCGGGAGATACGTTCCCGAAGGTCTCATGGCCGCCCTGCTCGACCTGGAGCGCGCCTACGAGGTGGCCCGCACCGATCCGGCGTTCGTCCGGCAGCTGACCGGCCTGCTGCGCAGCCGGGTCGGCCGGCCCACGCTGTTGCACCCGGTGCCGCGGTTCGCGGCCCGACTGGGTACGCCGGCGCCGACGGTCTATCTCAAACGGGAGGATATGGCCCACACCGGGTCACACAAGATCAACAATGCGCTGGGGCAGGGTTTACTGGCCCGGCGCATGGGCAAACGCCGCCTCGTCGCCGAAACCGGCGCGGGCCAACACGGGGTGGCTGTCGCGACCGTCGGCGCGATGCTCGGTTTGAGCTGCACCGTCTATATGGGTGCCGTCGATATGGAACGGCAGCGGGCCAATGTGATCCGGATGCGACTGCTGGGCGCCGAGGTGCGGGCGGTGGACACCGGCAACCGGCGGATCAAGGAGGCGATCACCGAATCGGTCCGCGACTGGGTGTCGCAGGTGGACACCACCCATTACCTGCTGGGCAGCGCGGCCGGGCCCAACCCCTATCCGCGGATCGTGCGGGATTTCCAGCACCCCATCGGAGCGGAGGCGCGGTCCCAGATCCTGACCGCCGAGGGCCGATTACCCGACTACGTGATCGCCTGTGTCGGTGGCGGCAGCAATGCCCTCGGCGCGTTCCGCCCCTTCGTGGCCGATCCGGGGGTGCGGTTGCTCGGTGCGGAGGCCGCGGGGCGCGGAATGGAGACCGGCGCGCATGCGGCGTCGCTGACCGCCGGCAGCCCCGGCGAGATCGACGGCACGTTCAGCTACCTGCTGCAGGACGACGACGGGCAGATCGCCGGGACGCACAGCGTCGCCGCGGGTCTGGACTACCCGGGTGTGGGCCCGGAGCTCAGCCATCTCGAGGACAGTGGACGCCTGACCGCGGTCCCGGTCACCGATGCTTTCGCACTGCGCGGGATGGAGGCTCTCGGGCACAGCGAGGGCATCATCCCCGCCCTGGAATCCGCACACGCGGTGGGGTGTCTGCTCGAGCTGTCCGAGCGTGGTGAACTGGCCGCCGATTCGGTGGTCCTGCTGTGTCTCTCCGGGCGCGGCGACAAGGACCTCGAGATCGCGGCACAGCAACTGGGACTTTTCCGGTAGCTCGCCTGCGATGCGTCCGAGCAGCTCACGTGACCTCGCTCATATCGGCGTCCGGCGTGGTCGTGGCCGGGCCGCCGCGAGCTGGGCGATCGGGATGTGACCGGGAATACGGGCGCCGGAAAAGTGATTGATCTCGTGCACAGCCGTAAGAAAAACTGGCGCGTCACCGATGAGCCGAGCGCCGCTCACTCGTCTGTTCTCACGTAAGCCTGGCACCGGTCATCGACGACCCCGCCCGGCCGATGCCAGATGCTCACGACCTCCGGAGGTAACCGATGCCCGCCCTGTTATCCGTTCGCCGGAACGGCGGAGGTACCCCGGCCGTCGTCCGGCTGCTGGTGATCGCGACCTTCGTGGTGATCCTGAACGAGACCATCATGATCAACGCGATCCCGCGGCTGATGCACGACCTCCACGTCACCGAGCGGGCCGCGCAGTGGGTGTCGACCTCCTTCATGCTGACCATGGCGGCCGTCATCCCGGTCACCGGCTGGTTCCTCCAGCGGGTCACCACCCGGAGGGCCTACGCGCTGGCCATGGGGGTCTTTCTCGCGGGTACGGCGCTGTCTGCGGTGGCGCCCTCCTTCGCGGTACTGCTCGTCGGGCGGATCATCCAGGCCGGCGGTACCGCGGTGATGATGCCGCTGCTGATGACGACGCTGATGACCGTGGTGCCCGACCGCGACCGCGGCCGCGTCATGGGCAATGTCACCCTGGCCATTTCGGTGGCTCCGGCCATGGGGCCGGTACTCTCCGGTCTGGTGCTGCAGATAGGGTCGTGGCGCTGGCTGTTCGTGCTGGTGCTGCCGATCGCCGGTGCGGTCACCTGGTTCGGGTTGCGGCGGCTGGAGAACATCGGGGAACCGGAGACCGGCTCGATCGACTGGTTCAGTGTGGTCTTCGCCGCGCTCGGTTTCGGCAGCCTGGTCTACGGGTTGAGCCGGTTCGAAGCGGGCACGGTCGCCACCCCGGTCCTCATCACCCTCGCCGGCGTCGCCCTGATCGGGCTGTTCGTGGCACGGCAGCTGTGGTTGCAGCGCAACGGCACCCCGCTGCTGGATCTGCGGATCCTGCGTTCGCGCACCTACAGCATGGCCTTGGTCCTGATGGCCGTCGCGTTCCTGGCCATGCTCGGCTCGATGATGCTGCTGCCGTTGTACCTGCAGAACCTGCGCGGTCTGTCGCCGCTGGAGACCGGACTGCTCGTCATGCCCGGCGGTCTGGCCATGGGTCTGCTCGGGCCGGTGATCGGCCGGCTGTTCGACCGGTTCGGCGGCCGGATCCTGGTGATCCCCGGGGCGATCGGGATCACCGCCGCGCTGGCCGGTTTCACCCAGATCTCGGTCACCATGCCGTACTGGCAGCTGCTGGCCCTGCACATCCTGCTCATGCTGTCGCTGGCCGCGGCCTTCACGCCGGTGTTCACCCTGGCGCTCGGGGCCCTGCCGGAGGACCTCTACTCGCACGGCAGTTCCATGCTGGGCACCCTGCAGCAGGTCGCCGCCGCATTGGGGACGGCGCTGGTGGTCACCGTGATGGCGAGTCGCACCAGCGCGCTACAGGCCACGGGTATCGATGCGCTCACCGCGCAACTCGACGGGATGCGGCTGGCCTTCGTGGTGTCGACGGCGCTGTCGCTGGTGGTGATCGTCACGGCGATCCTGCTGCCCAACCGGTCCGGTGCGCCCGGCGGAAACGGCGACAGCGAGCATCCCGAACCCGAGCTCGCGAAGGTCTGACCGGCCGAGGCCGCGGATGCCCGCCGTGGTCCGCGCCGTCGGCGCCGGGGTAGCCCCGCGCCGGCGGCCACCGGGGTCGGGTCGGCATATCGCGGTGGCCTCCGGTCGAGGCGGTGCACCCGTCTCGACGAACGGTGTGCGCGGCCTGAACGCCCGGTACGCCGGCGG
This sequence comes from Nocardia sp. NPDC004568, assembly GCF_040609955.1. NCBI lineage: Bacteria > Bacillati > Actinomycetota > Actinomycetes > Mycobacteriales > Nocardiaceae > Nocardia > Nocardia sp. NPDC004568. The sequence goes on along the minus strand of NZ_JBEXLL010000041.1, from coordinate 38,003 downwards.
TCTGCCCCCGAACTGCTGCCGGTGTCGAGGTCACCGCGCCCGCCGCGACCACCACGCGGAGGTCTGTGCCGGTGACCACCGGCGGCGTCCGGCGTCGCGTGGGCCGGACACCGCGTAGATTCGGCGCTATGTCGAGGCAAGACGGCGGTGCGGCCGCGAATCATCAGCCGCTGCTGGTACTGGGGAAGATCACCGAGATCCTCGATGCCTTCTCCCTGGCGCGGCCGTCGTTGACACTGGGCGAGATCCAGCAGGCCACCGGGCTGCCGACGTCCACGGTGCAGCGGCTGGTCACTAATATGGTGGCGCAGGGCCTGCTGGATCGGGCGGGGGACCGGATCCGGGTCGGGCTGCGGATGAGCTACTGGGCGGCGACCGCGGTCAAGGGCCTGGACCTGCTGGCGATCGTCGACCCGGTCCTGCGCGAGATCCGGGACGAGACGGGGGAGACGGCCTGTGTCTTCCGTGCCGAACACGGTTTCCGGGTATGCGTGGCCATCGCCGAGACCCGGCACGCGCTGCGCCGGGACATGTACGTGGGCAAGATCATTCCCCTCTACGCCGGTTCGGCGGGCCGGATTCTGCTGGCCTGGGACCCCGAACTCGCCGAGCAGGTCCTCGCGGCTCCACTGGAACCGCTGACCGAGGGCACCGTCACCAGCCCGCGGGAACTGCGATCCCTCATCTCCCGGGCGAAGGCCGACGGGTACGCGATCAGCGCCGGAGAACGGGAGGATTCGGCCTCGGGGCTGTCCGCGCCGATATTCGACGCGGCGGGAAAGACGGTGGCGGCCTTGACGATCAGCGGCCCCACTCTCCGGATGCCGCTGGCGCAATGCGAGGCGTGGGTGGACCTGCTCGTCGGCTACGCCGAGCAGGTCACCCGCACCCTCGGCGGCCGGATTCCGGTCGCCGACCCCGGGCCCGCCGTGGTCAACTCGCCCGCGCCGCCGGATTGACCGGGTAGGGCGGCAGTTCGTCGCGGAGCATGGCGACGGCGTTCTCCGCGCAGCGGCGGGCCATCTCGGCGCGCACCGGGACCGTCGCGCTCCCGATATGCGGCAGCAGTACGGTGTTGGGTAGTTCGGCCAGGCCCGGCGCCAGTCGCGGTTCGTCCTCGTACACATCCAACCCAGCGCCCGCGATGGTGCCGTCCCGCAAGGCCGTGACCAGCGCCCGCTCGTCGACGATCGGTCCGCGCGCGGTATTGATCAGGATGGCCGACCGTTTCATCGACCGGAGTACGGATTCGTCGACCAGATGGCGGGTCTGGGCGTTCAACGGTACGTGCAGCGAGAGGTAATCGCTGGTGGCGACCAGTTCGGGCCACGGCAGCTGCTGTACCCGTCCGGCGAACTCGCCGAGTTCCTCCTGGCTCACCACTCGATCCCCGGGCGGGCGCGGCGCGAACACCACGGTCATACCGAAGGCGAGCGCGCGGCGCGCGGTGGCGCGGGCGATCCTGCCGAAACCGGCCAGACCCAGGGTCCGGCCGCTGACATCCCGGCCCAGTAGCAGTTCCGGTTGCCAGCCGTGGAACTCCCCGGACCGCACGAAGGTATCGGCCTCCACACACCGGCGCGCGACCGCCAGGATCAGCAGCAGGGCGATATCGGCGGTCGCGTCGGTCAGGACGCCGGGGGTATTGCCCACGACGATCGAGTTCGCGGTGGCCGCCGCGATATCGATATTGTTGTATCCCACCGCGAAATTGCTGATTCCGGTGATCTTCGCCCGGTCCAGCAGTTCCGCGTCGAATTCGTCGCGCAACTGCGCCACCACCACGCGGTGGTCCCCGGACGCGCAGGCGTCGGCCAATTGCTCCCGGCTCATCCGGGTCTCGGCCACGGTCACCGATCCGGCGGCTTCGAGCAGCCGCATGCCGGGATCGGGAAGGGCGGTGGTGACGAGGAAATCCGCGACCGTCACGACTGCTCGCCGATCACCCAGTCGAAGGCCCGGGCCTTCGAGCGGGCGCCCTGCGCGGTCTTGGACCGATTGGGTTCACCCAGGTCGGCGAGGAGCGCCTCTCCCGTTTCGACCACGGACGCCAGGATGGCGGGCGTGAGCCAGTCGGGGCGGGTGGCGAACAGCAGGTCCTCGGTCGCGGTGTTACCGCTCGCGCCCGGGGCGAACGGGCAGCCGCCCAGGCCGCCCAGCGAGCCGTCCACCAGCGTGGCGCCCGCGTCGATGGCCGCCAAGGTGTTCGCGACGCCCAGGCCCCATGTGTCGTGACCGTGGTAGACGATGCGGCGCGGCGGCGTGTGCGCGCGGACGCCTTCGACGAGCTGTCGCACCTGGGCCGGGACGGCCTGGCCGAGCGTGTCGGCGAGGACGATATCGGCGGCGCCGTCGGTCCGCGGATCGGCGGCGATACCCAGCACCCGGGCCGGATCGACGACCCCTTCGAAAGGGCAGGTGAACGCGGTCGCGATACACAGCTGGATGGTGCCCCCGCAGTCGCGGGTCAGCTCGACCGCCGCGGGCATGGCGGCGACACTGTCCTCGGTGGTGCGCCCGATATTGGCCTTGTTGTGCGAGTCCGACGCCGACAGGCAGTACTGGAAATTACGCGCGCCCGCCGCGGCCGCCTTCTCGATATGCCGGGGTATGGCCACCCATACCCAGCATTTCGCGAGTTCGTCCGGCGTCAGCGCGGCGACCACGTCGAGCGAATCGGCCAGCGGCGGCACCAGGTCCGGGCGGGCCATGGAGCCGATCTCGAGCTCGGGGACACCGAGTGCGAGCAGTTCGCGGACCAGCGCCACCTTCCGTTCGGTATCCAGCGGTTTGCCGGTGAGCTGCAACCCGTCGCGCAGCGTCACATCGCGCAGCCGCGCCGCCGGTGTGTAGGTGAAGCTCATACCGTAACCCCTGCTTCCGGAACGCCTGTGACGGCGTCGATCTCGTCGTCGGTGAGGCGCAGTACCGTGGCGAGTACTTCGCGTGTGTGTTCACCCAGGTCGGGGCCGATTGTACGGATCGGCAGCGAGGCCTCGCCGATCACCGGGACGATCCCGGGAAAGCCCACCATGGCGGGTGCGTCCGCGCCCGTGTCCACCTCGAAGTGCTGGATCATGTTCCGGGCGGCGTATTGCTCGTCGGCGCAGATATCGGCCGCGGTGTAGATCGGGCCGGACGGTACGCCCGCCGCGTCGAGGAGCCGCAGCGCCTCCGCGCGGGTGTGCCGGCTCGTCCAGTCGGCGATCGCGGCATCCAGTTCGTCGCGGCGGGCCCAGCGTCCGGCGTTGTCGCGCAGTGCCGGGTCGGCGGCCAGGTCGGGGCGGCCGATGGTCTCCATATAGCGCCCGAAGATGGCGTCGCCGTTGCCCGCGACGATGATGCTGGTGCCGTCGCTGCACGGGTAGGCGTTACTGGGCGCGATGCCCTCCATCCGGCCGCCGACACGTTCGCGGCGCACCCCGTAGGCGAGATGGTCGGGGATCAGCGATTCCATCACCGACAGGATCGACTCGTTGAGCGCCACATCGATGATGCGTTCCGGCAACGGGATCGGGGTATCACTGCGAGCCCGCTGCAGCAGCGCCATCACGGTGCCGAACGCCGCGTAGATACCGGCGATGGAATCGCCGATGGACACACCGGTGCGCACCGGCGGCCGGTCCGGGTCGCCGATGAGCTCGCGCAGCCCGCCGACCGCTTCGGCCACCGCCGCGAAACCGGGCCGCGCGGCCTGCGGTCCGGTTTGCCCGTACGCGGAGATCCGGGTGATCACCACATCCGGATTCGCTTCCTGCAGTGTTTCGGGGCCCAGCCCCCACTTCTCCAGTGTCCCCGGCCGGAAGTTCTCCAGCAGCACATCGCATTCGCGCACCAGATCCAGGATCAGGGCGCGTCCCGCCTCGGTCCGTAGATCCACCACGATCGACTTCTTGTTGCGGTTGATCGTGCGGTACAGCATGGAGGTCTCGCCACCGTAGAGGCGCCAGCGGCGCAGTTCGTCGCCGGTCACCGGACGTTCGACCTTGATCACCTCGGCCCCGAAATCGGCGAGCATCCGGCCGGCGGTCGGCGCGGCGATGTAGTTGCCGAGTTCCAGGACCCGGATACCGGCCAGCGGCCGGACGGGCTCGTTGCGCATGTTCTCCCTCTCGTTTCCGCGTGTCACAGGACCAGGCTCAGCGGCATGATGAGCACAATCGCCACCACCGAGGCGACGGAGACCCCCACCGAGCACGTTTTCAGCGTGCCGCGGGTGGTCTGCCCCATCAGCGACTGGAGCAGCCAGAAGGTATTGCTCGTGACGTGCACGGCGAACAGCGATCCGGCCCCGGCGGCCAAGGCGATCAGCACGGGGTCGATCCCGAGCGCCGGAGCCACCGGTGCGAGGATGCCGGCCGCGGTGATCGCGGAGAGCGTCACCGACCCGACCGCGATATGCAGGACCGCCGCGATCGCCCACACCATCAGCAGGGGCGCCGCGGTGCTCGCGGTGAAGTAGTCGCCGAGGATATCGCCGACGCCGGTGGCCGTGATGGTGGCGGCCAGTGACCCGCCGACCCCGGTCAGGACCAGGATCTGCCCGCTCTCCTGGAAGCCGGTGGTGAGACAACGCTGGATCCGGTCGATGCCGACGCTGCGGCGGCCCACGATGCTCGTGCCGACGAGTCCGATCAGCAGGGCGATGACCGGGGTGGCGAGGAATTCGATCACGGGATTGTGGATCTCGGCGACATCCAGGACCGCGCCGACGGCGATGAGCAGCAGGGCGGTGAGCAGCGGTGCCATCAGCAGCGGGAGCGGGGTTTCGGCCCGGGTCCGCCCGGGTGCCGCGACGGTTACTCCGGAACCGGCGCGTCCGCTGCCGGATACCTCGTCGGCGGCACCGGGCCGGAGTTCCGCGTCGTCCGCGGCGGGCCGGTCGCCGCCGGATCGGGGCTGCGCGTCACCGGCGGGCCCGTCGCCGGTGGGATAGGGCTGTTCGTCGCGTTCCTCGTTCCACCAGCCGCGGTCGAACAGGAAACTCATGACGGCGACCGCGACGGCGACCGTGGGGATCACCAGGAGCAGGCCGAACAGCAGCATCTTGCCGAGGGGGACGCCGAGCAGTCCGGCCAGGGCCAGCGCGCCGACACCGGGCACCATGAGCACGATGCCGCATTCACCGCCGATCGCCAGCGCCGTGGCCATGCGGGCGGTGCCCTTCCGGTCCATCTTGGCGGCGGCATTGCGGGCCAGCGGTGCCGAGATGACCAGCAGCACGTCCAGGTAGATCGACTGCAGCGCGGTGGCGACGGTGAGCGAGAGCGCGTACGGCATCCGGTTGTCACCGAAGACCCGGATCAAGGCGCGCACGAGGCGTTCGATGGCCCCGGTCTCCTGGAGCATGGCGCCGGTCAACACGCCGAAGGCGATCAGCAACCCGACCTCGGCCATGATGTCGCCGAAACCGGTGGCGATCGTCTCGACCGTCTTCTCGGTGCCCAGGCCCGCGGTGAGCCCGAGATAGGCCGAACCGAGGACCAGCGCCACCGCCGGATTGATTTTGAATCGGATGATCAGCGCAACCACCGCGAGGACCGCGGCGCCCGTGTTGACCATCGTTGCAAGGTCTGACATGTGCATATCCCATCGAGTCGCACCGGGCCGAACGTTGCTTTCGTGCTGGCGGCACGGAAGCCTCTCGTGACGCAGGCCACAGCGGATTCACATTATGAGCACATACTCACGATATAGGCAACCGCCGAGCCGCGGGCCGCCGGCGCCGCGCGGTGGTTGCCCACCCGCCGCCCGGTGGATACGGTGGGCTCGCCACGGACCGCGGCGCGATATCTGCCGCGGGTCGTGCGGCGTCTGCCTCATCCGAGCCTGTCCCATCCGGCCACCTCGGCCTGTGATCGCTCGACTCGCGCGAACCCGAAACGGAACACGGAGGACACTCGCAATGCCGATACGTGAAACTCCCTGGCCGGCCGGCACCCCGTGCTGGACCGACTGCCAGGTCGACGATACGAACCGCGCCCGTGAGTTCTACCGCGCTCTGTTCGGCTGGGAGATCGCCGAGAGCACGCCCGAAGCCGGCGGTTACCTGATGGCGCTGCGCGACGGCCGCCCGGTCGCCGGAATCGGCCCCAAACCGCCCGGGCAACCCATGCCCTCGGTATGGACAACCTATATCGCCACCGACAATGCCGACGACACCGCCGAGGCGATCGTGGCGGCCGGCGGCACCGTGCTCGCGGCGCCGTTCGATGTACTGGATGTCGGGCGGATGCTGGTGGCCACCGACCCGACCGGCGCGGCGTTCGGGGTGTGGCAGGCGAAGCAGCATTTCGGCGCGGCGGTCTACAACGAGCCGGGAGCCTATTGCTGGAACGAACTGCACACCGACGGCTATCAGCGCGCGCAGGAGTTCTACGCAGAGGTGTTCGGCTGGACGTTCACCGAGATCGGCGACGGCGTGAACGTCGACTACGCGACCTTCGCCCTGGCTCCCGACGGGGAGCCGGTCGGCGGGTTGAACGATTCCACCAAGAATCCGGGCGCCGGGCCGTCGTACTGGCTGAGCTGGTTCCAGGTCGAGGACACCGACGCGATCCTCGCCTCGGCGACCGGTCTGGGCGCGACGCTGCTGATGGGGCCCGACGACAGCCCCTTCGGCCGGATGGGCGTGCTCACCGCACCGCAGGGCGAGACCTTCGGCGTGATCGACACCGCGCAGGCCGCCGAGATGCCGTCCTGACCGCCCCACGGGGCGGCCGGGCATACGGTGTGGTGCCACCGGCGGGTGAGGTGGACGGACAGGCCGGCCTGCTCACCCGCACAGTGCGTGGGTGAGCAAGGTGCGGGTGTCCACGGTGGAGGGTGTACCGGTGAAGGAGTAGGTGACCGCGAGCCCGGGGGCGGCGGCGCCGGAGATGGCGGAAAAGCCGTGGATGCTGCCGAGGTGGCCGACATACCGCAGGCCGCACGGTAGCCGGGTGTAGGCGATGCCGAGCCCGTAGGACATCCCGTCGCCGCGGCCCATATCGGTCCCGTCGAGCATCTGCGCCAGCTGGGCCCGCGGCACCACCCGCCCGGTCGGCAGCGCGAGGAAGAACCGGTTCAGGTCGGCGCCGGTGCTGACCAGCGCGCCGGCCGCCCAGGGGACCGAGGGCTCCACCCGGGTCTCGTCGGTGACCGTGCCGTCGACGGTGGCGTAGCCGGTCGGATGTGGGTCGCGTAGACCGGTTTCTCCGGTGGCCGGCAGGTAGGTGTCCCACAGGGCCAGCGGAACGAGAATGCGCGCGCGCAGCTCATCTGTGTAACGGTGTCCGGTCACCGCCTCGATCAACATCCCGGCGACGATGTAGTTGGTGTTCGTGTACTCGAATCGGGTGCCGGGGGGGAATTGCGCGGGATCCCGTAGGGCGGCCGCGATCTCCTGTGCGGGGGTGTAGGTGCGGCCGGTCCGTGCCGCCTCGTACTCGTTCACCTCCGGGGTGACGGGGAGTTCGGGCAGTCCACTTCGATGGCCCAGGATCTGGCGGACGGTGATGGCCTGCCCGTCCACCCCGGCACCGGTGAGCAGACCCGGCAGGTAGGCGTCGATCGACCGGTCGAGGTCGATCCTGTGCTCGGCGACCAGTTGCAGCACGATCGTGGCGGTGAAAGCCTTGGTGATGCTGCCGACCCGGACATGCTGGGGATGATCGGCGGGGATCGGGGTTCCCGCGGTGATATCGGAGAGGCCGGAGACGGCGACGGTGGTCGCGTCGTTCTCGGTGAGCGTGGCGAGGGCCCCGACGGCACCTGAGCGGACCAGCGCGTCGAGGTCGCCTCGCACCCTGTCCACGCGGGCGGCGGCGACCGCAGGTCCGGGGGCGGGCTCGATCGAGCCCGTCGTACAGGCGGACAGCAGGAGCACCGCGGCAGTGCAGATCGGGAGAACGACGGCCCGGATGCCCATGATCCGACAGTAGGCCCGCGAATTCATCGCCGTTGTCCCTACCTACGGATTGTGTGCATCGGCCGGCGCCGCGCGAGCGCGATCGGCGGCGCGCGGTGCCGGCCGCGCCGGTCAGGTGCCGCGGTCGCGGCGTTCGGTCCGGTCCACGCGCTCGTTCGCCAGGTTGTCATCGTCGGCCGGGGGTTCCGGGTCGTGCCATTCCTCGGCCCGGCTCGACCGATTACCGCGCAGCGTGCCCTCCAGTTCGTGGGCCAGTTCGTCGTCGCGGGCCGGACCGTGTTTGCTGCTTCCTCGTTCCATCTCGTTCTCCTGCCTACTTGCGAGCGGGGTTCAGGCGTAGCGCAGTAGCGCCCCCACCCCCTCTGGTGGTGCGGTCTCCCCGCCGACCAGCGTTACCGTGCCGCCGCGGACGAGCGCCGCCACCGGCAGCGCCTCGTCGGCGCGGCAGGTCGTCTCGGTGGCCGTGCCCGGTGCACCGAGGGCGGACGGGTCGCGCAGCGGCCCGGGATCCATACGGACGGTGCGGTCACCGAGTGCGTCGGCGTTGATCAGCACGTTCTCCGCGTTGGCGGCCAGCAGGGCACAGACCGTCTCGGACAACCCGGTGACGGCCAGGCCTTCGTCGCGGCCGTGCGCCTTGTCGAATCGCGCCGTGATCTCCGCGCGTTGCCGGTCGGCCTGGTCGGCGACGAGTTCACGGACGGCGTCGTCGAGTGCGCTGTCGTGGGAACCTCCGGCGCGGCTGCCGGTGTCGAGTTCCACCACCCACGCGCCGGTGGAACCCAGCGCGCCGTGGACCGCGGACCGCGTGTCGGCTTCCCCGGCCAGCACCACCACCTGCGCGTGGACACGCTGGGCGACACGGGTGAGTTCCTCGGCGACCTCGCCGGCGTTGCGCCGGGCCGTCTCCTCCACTCGCCGCTGCATCGAGCGATGCGACCAGCCGCCACCGTGCCGGACCTTGTGCACCGGATGTCCGCTGCCCTCGACGGATTCCTCGACCACCTCGCCGTGTTCGTCGACGCCGTACATGTCCGAGCCCACCCGGTCGACGACCGCCACCGCGTGCGGGACCTCGCCGGCCTCGTGCTCGATGAGTGGGAGCAGGTACGGCAGTGCCGACACCCGCACGATTTCCGGTTGCGGAGGCGCGGGCAATCGGCGGTCGATGAGTACGGACTCGGCGTCGGCGACGAGGAACCGGCCGGCGCGTCCCGGCTCGGGCGGACCGCCGGTGACCGCCGCGCCGAGCACCGTGATCATCTGCTCCGGGGCACCCTCGGCGGCCAGCCGCTCGGCGAGGGCCCGCCAGCGCAGCGCGCGCTGCTTCTCGGCGTCCTCGGTGTCGTGTTCGGCGTCGATGTACAGCGAGGCGAACGGTCCGGGTCGTTGCGCTACTTCTCTGATACTCATGCCATTCACGGCAGCCGCGTACCCGGCCACAGCCGTTTGAATCCGGGTCCGGCGAAATCGCGGGCCGCCCGGCGCAGGGGCCGGGCGGCCCGGGTACCGGTGCCGGTCAGGCCGGCTGCGGGCTCAGTTTGCGCAGCGATTCGTCGAGTTCCGCGCGGTAGAAATCGATGAAACCGTCCGGATCGGGTCCGGCGTTCTGCATCACCAGATGATCGAAACCGGCATCCACGAAGGGCTGCGCGACGTCGAGGTAGCGCTTCGGGTCCGGCCCGCAGGCGAACTTCTCCAGGATGTCCTCTTCGCGGACCGTCTCCGATGCCGCCGCGAAGTTCACCGGGTTCGGCAGTTCGCTCATCACCTTCCACCCGGTGAGCGCCCAGCGCGAAGTGTCCAGGGCGGCCCGGGCCGCGGTGTGCTCGTCGGGCGCCCAGGCCATCGGCACCTCGGCGTAGCGGGGGCCGGTACCGCCGGCGGCCTCGAAGTCCGCGACCAGGTGCGGTTTCGCTTCGGTCGCGAACAACCCGTCACCCAGTTCGCCCGCGATCGTGGCGGCGTGGCTGCCACCGGCGGCCACCGCGATCACCGGCAACTCGTCGGGCAGGTCGAATACGCGGGCGTCGGACAGTTTCAGGAATCGGCCGTCGTAGGAACGGTATCCGCCCTCCCACAGTGATCGGATGATCTCCAGTGCTTCCCGCAGCAGCTGGTGGCGGCCGGTGACATCGACCGGGAACCCTTCACCGACGATGTGTTCGTTGAGACGCTCACCGGCGCCGAGACCCAGCGTGAACCGGTTCTCCGACAGGATCGCGAGTGTGGCGGCCGCCTGCGCGATGATCGCGGGGTGGTACCGCACGGTCGGACAGGTGACCCCCGTGGCGAGCCCGATCCGCTCGGTCTCGGCGGCGATGGCACCGAGTACGGTCCAGGCGAAGGGGGAGTGGCCCTGGTCGTCGAGCCACGGGTGGAAATGGTCGCTGATCTCGACGAAATCGAAGCCCGCCGCTTCGGCGCGGACGGCCTGCCGGACCAGTTCGGCGGGGCCGAAGCCCTCGGCAGCGAGTTTGTAGCCGATCTCCATGGTTCTCCTCCGAACGCTGTAGTCGTCGATGGCCACCGCGAGTCCCGCTCGCGGTACGGTCGGCGTCGGACCCGGGCGCGGTACCCGCGGGAGCGCGCGGGAAACGGAACCGCGCCGGCGCGGCGCGTGCTCAGGCCGCGGGCTCGGGGAGAACGCCGGTGGGTGTCCGTGTCACCGTGGCACCGGTCCGCGTGGCGATCGCCGCGAACGCGACGGCGTCCCGGACGGCCGCGCCACCGGGGTCGTTGTTGAAATAGACGAAGACGTCCGCGGCGTCGGACCAGGTCGCGGTGAGGCGCTCGGCCCAGGTGCGCAGGGCGCGCGTCCCGTAGCGGGGCGCCGGTGCCGCGCGGCCCCGATGCAGCCGCAGATAGCCCCAGTCGGTGGTCCGCCAGTGCGGGGTCACCGGGCGCGAGCCGGCGTCCGCCCAGCAGAGAGCTGCGCCGTGGTCCTCGAGCACACCCTGGATGCGCGACGACCACCACGAATCGTGCCGGGGTTCCACCGCGACCCGGATATCGCGGGGAAAACAGTCCAGGCACGCGTCGAGCAGACCGGGATCGGCGCGCAACGTCCCGGGCAGTTGCAGCAGTACCGGCCCGAGCCGCGGTCCCAGACCGCCCGCGTGGCGCAGCAGCCGCGCGACCGGCTCTTCGGGATCGCGCAACCGTTTCATATGGGTGAGGAACCGGCTGGCCTTCACCGCGACCACGAAATCGTCGGGTGTCCGTTCGCGCCAGGCCGCGAAGGTCTCCCGGGCGGGCAGCCGGTAGAAGGCGTTGTTGTTCTCGACGGTCGCGAACCCCGCGGCATAGTGCTCGAGCCACAACCGCTGCGGGCACCGGTCCGGGTAGAGCACACCGCGCCAGTCCCGGTACTGCCAGCCGGAGGTGCCGATGTGCAGGGTCATGATCGAGTCACCGGCCTCTCACCGCGAGGTCCGCGGGCGTCGCCCCGCGGTCGCGTCCGGGGGCGCGGCGATGCGGCGGCCCGCCGGACCCGGTGTCCGCGTGGGTTCATGAGTGCGGGCTACCCCGGTGGCCCGCACTCATGTCCTCGGTTGCTACCGCCGCGGTCGTGCACGACGCCGATGGTTCGGTTGTGGCTGGGTGCTGTGGGTTCGGTTGTCCCCGCGCACTTTGTCGGTCTGGTTGATCCGCGTAACTTGTGCTTCGGCGGCCACCGCCTACCGGTGGCCGGGGCCCGTCACCACATGCCGGTGGCCCGGTACTCACCGCGCGGGTCGCCGCAACCAGTGCCGCAGTGCCGCGGTGACCTCCTCCGGGCGCTGTTCCATCAGGAAATGGTCGGCGTCGATACGCACCAGTTCGGCGTTCGGAATACTGCGTGCGAGTTCTTCGGCGGTGGTCAGCGGGATCGCCGGGTCCCGGGTCCCCCAGACGACAGTGGTGGGACAGCCGATTTCGCTCAGGCGCGCACGTAGTTCCGGGCGGACGCGGACTCGGTACCCGGCCCAGAAATGCGCGTACCAGCGGCGTCCCTCCGGCGTGCGCAACATCTCGAGGTACTGCTCGAGTCGCGCGGGCGTGAAGGTGCCGTTCCGTATGTATCGGTGCAGGCCCCAGCGGTGCACAGCGTGGATCGGGGGCGCCGCGATCAGGCGCCGGCCGAGTCCGTGCCGGGCGGCGGTGGTGAACGCGCCGAACAGCAGGGCATAGCGCGCGACGAAGGTCCCGTGGGCCCGCGAGTTGAGGATCGCCAGCCGCCGGACCCGGTCGGGGTGGCGCTGGACCAGGCCCAGCCCCAGGAAGCCGCCGTAGTCGTGACACGCCAGGTCGACCCGGTCGAGTTCCAGCGCGTCCAGCATCCGCGCGAGCCGGTCGACCTCGCTGTCGTAATCACAGGGCAGCGCCGTATCGCGGGCGGAACCACCCCAGCCGAGCCAGTCCGGCGCGATCACCCGCCGGCTGTCGGACAGCGGCCCGATCTGCTCCCGCCAGGCCAGATGGGACTGCGGCCAGCCGTGCAGCAGCACCAGCGGGTCCCCGGAACCCGCTGCGGTGTAACACAGGCGGGCGCCGTCCACGGTGGTCTCGTACGCCGCCGGCACCCGGCGTGGGGAATGGTCGAGGCGATCGGTCGTCATCGGCTGACTCCTGGGTGGATGGGGGGGTTCGTTCGGCGGACCGGTCGAGCACACGCCGGTATCGTCGCCCGTATGACCACCTCGGCACTTCCGGAAACGTGCGCCGCGCCCGCGACGGCGCGGCTGTGGGTGCGTTCCGGGCACGCCGTCTACCTGGGCCCCGGATTGGGCCTGGCTCCGCACTCCACTGCCCTTCCCTCGCTCGGGGTGGGCGTGGACGCGCCGTTCCGGGTGCGCGCCGGGGCCACGGTGGACATCACCGCGCGCAGTTTCCTGTTCCGGGCGCGGGTGGTCCATCACGTGACCGGCACGCAGGGGCGGATGCTGTTCTGTTTCTTCGATCCGACGAGCGCGCGGCTGAGCCGCTGTCTCGGCGGAATGACCCGGGGGACCGGCGAGTTCGTGTATGCCCACCGGGACGAGGGCGAACTGGTCGCACTGTGCCGGCGTCCGGAACCCGATATCGAGCGGCTCCTCGAACTGGCCAGCGTCCCTCTGCCGGTGATCCGGGACGCGCGGATCGCCGCGGCGACGGCCACGATCCGGGCCGATCCCGCCCGCCCCTACCGTGCCGCGGACTGTGCTCGCGAGGTCGGCCTGTCGACCTCGTATTTCCTGCGCACCTTCGCCGCGCAGACCGGGACCAGCTTCCGGCGCTACGTCCAATGGGCGCGGATGGTGCACATCGCGCGTTCCCACGCGGCGGGTCACGATCTGACGCGGGCGGCCGTGGACGCGGGGTTCGCCTCGCCGTCGCATTTCAGCGATACTTTCCGGGCGATGTTCGGACTCACGCCCACGGCCTTCGTCCGGATCGGCGGTGAACTGTCGGTCATCGAGCGATGAGGGCCACCGCCCTGTCGGCGGGGAGATGACGTGGGTATATTCGGCTTCGGCAACTAGTTGCTTGTGCTAATCAACTCTGAGTGGTGAAAAGGTGATGCCCATGCCCGGTTTGACCGGCCGCATCCACGGCGCCGACGGCTGGCCCGTACCCGACGCGGTGCTGACCGTGACGGATATGCGCGGTCGGCAGATCTGCCGCGCGGTGTCCGACGAGAACGGCGCGGTGTCCACCGAACCGCTGCGTCCCGGCGTCCACACCGCGGTGCTCACCGCCGCGGGGTATCAGCCCGCCGCCCGGGCGGTGCAGATCTCGTCCTCGGGCTCGGGCATGCTGGGTGAGGTCGCGCTGGCGCCGGTGGTCGAAGCCGTCGCTCTCCCGCCGGCCGGTCCGTGGACCATCGATCCGGTGCACTCCTCGGTGATCGCCACCGCCCGTCACCTGGGCATCTCGAGTATCAAGGCGCGATTCGCCGAGGTGAGCGGACGGCTCGATATCGCCGAGCGCTTCGAAAAGACCTCCGGCTACGCCGAGATCAAGGCCGCCACCATCGATACCGGTATCGAGATGCGCGACACCCACCTGCGGTCCGGCGATTTCCTCGATGTCGAGAACTATCCGCTGATCTCCTTCATCAGCAACGGGCTCAGCCGCACCGGCGGCGACACCTGGGTGATGTCGGGTGAACTGTCGCTGCACGGGCAGCGCCGGCCGGTCGATCTCGCGCTGACCTACGGCGGCTTCGGCCCGGACCCGTGGGGCGGGGTACGTGCCGCCTTCCACGCCGAGACGACCCTGCGGCGCGACGACTTCGCCATCGACTACAACGCCGTGGTCCGTGCCGGCGTGGCGGCGATCGGCACCACGGTCAAGATCGATCTGGACATCCAGGTCGTCCAAGGCGACCAGCTCCCGGAATCGGCCTAGCGGGACCGGCGGCGGTAGCCGGCCCGCCGGCCGGCTACCGGACGGCGCTCGTGCGCCGGTACCCCTCGGTGATGGCGCGTAATTCCTCGGTGGTCAGCACATCCTCGATGCGGTCGAACCCCTCGGGGGCCCGTTCCGCGACCATCCGCAGGGCGTGATCCATCGGAATATCCCGATTGGCGAGGACGACGGAGTTCGCCGTGTCGCGGCGGGCCGATTCGTAGGCCGCCAATCCGGCGACCGGATCGGCCGCGCGGGCCAGTTCGGCGGCCACCGTCCGGGCGTCGAGAATCGCCTGCGAGCCGCCGTTGGAGCCGACCGGGTACATCGGGTGCGCGGCGTCGCCGAGCAGGGTGATCCGGCCGAAACTCCAGCGCGGCAGCGGATCCCGGTCGACCATCGGGTACTCCAGGACGGTGTCGCTCGCGGCGAGCAGGGCCGCTACGTCGAGGCCCGCGATCCGCCAGCCACGGTAGTGCGGCGCGACATCGTCGAGGCGTCCGGTGCGCGTCCATTCCGCCTCGCCCTGGGCGTCCTGCGGCATCCGCACCTCGGCGACCCAGTTGACGAGGACCTCGTCGCTGCCCGGTGTGGCGGCGCCCAGCGGATAGGCGACGAGTTTGGCGGCGTGATTGCTGCCGGCCATCAGCATCGAGGTGCCGGTGAGGAAGCGCGCCGCGGTGGCGACGCCGCGCCACATCCGGATCCCGTTCCAGCGCGGCGGACCCTCGTCCGGGTACAGGTGCGCTCGCACCGCGGAGTGCAGACCGTCGGCACCGATCACCGCGTCCGCGGTGAGTTCGCTCGTGCCGTCGCCGCCGTGCTCCTCGATCGCGACGCGGACCCGCCGGTCTTCCTCCGTCGCGCTGACGAAACGGCACCCGGTCCGCACCGCGTCGGAGCCGAGCCGGTCGTACACCGTATCCAGCAGCAGCGATTGCAGCCGGCCACGGTGGACCGAATACTGCGGCCACGGGTGTCCGGCCGCCACGCCGCGCGGCTCCCGCCAGATCTCGTTGCCGAACCGGTCGAAGTGCACCAGTTCGGAGGTGGCGACCGCCCGCGCGGCGAGCGCGTCGTGCAGCCCGAGTTCGGCGAGTGCTCCGGTGGCGTGCGGCAGCAGATTGATTCCCACGCCGAGCGGGCGCAGCCGCGGGACCCGGTCGATCACCCGGACGTCGATACCGGCCGCGTGCAGGCTCAGCGCCGTGGTCAGCCCCCCGATCCCGGCGCCGACGACGAGAACCCTCATCGGGCCGCCACCAGCGGTACATAGGCCGGGTTGAACCGTTCGTGCAGATGCGCCACCACGGTCGACCGGTGGTCGCACAGCACGCTCTCCTTGTACGCGCAGGGCAGACCCTCCTGTCCGCCGGCGGCGGGCCAACGCGTGACGCCCGCACCCAGGACCGTGCGCGCGAGGTGGCGGCGGGCGCCGGCCAGACTGTGGCCGATGGGCAGCCGTTCGTCGGTGAGCAGGGCGGTGAGTTCGGCGTCGGTGGCCACCACGACCACGCAATTCCACGACACGGCCGCGCCGCCGGTGGTGGTGAGGGTCGAGCGGCGCACGACCACCGGATCGCTCTCGGCGCAGCCGAGCGCCGTGCGTATCGCGGGGTCGAGGTCGCGTCCGGTGGTGGTGCGCTGATCGGTGAGATCGAGCGCCAGCGGGCATCCGATCAGCGCCTCCAGCAGCCTGGTCATGGATCCGTCAGCGCGCAGTAACATCCGGGTAACCGAGGGTAAATCGGATTCCGTTGTCTCCGTGAGGAATTCCGTCACCGGATCAACGATACGGCGGCCGCGCCGGTGCGGCATTCCCGGCGGCGGAGATATCGGCCACCCGGCGGCCGGTGAGGTATCGCCGGAAAGCGGCCGGAAACGCCCCCTTCGCAACCAAGCGCTTGTTAGAATCCGGCGATGATCTCGACGGTCGTCTGGGGGACCGGCAATGTGGGCCGCGCCGCTGTCCGGGCGGTCGACGCCCACCCCGAACTCGAACTCACGGGTGTCCTCGTGCACGATCCGGCCAAGGCCGGGCGGGACGCGGGCGAACTGGCCGGGCTGGACCGGTCACTGGGGGTAGCGGCCACCACCGACGTGGACGCGGTGCTGGCGGACCGGCCCGGGGCGGTGGTGTACGCCGCGTCCGGTGAGATCCGCCCCGACGACGCCCTCGCCGATATCGTCCGTGCGATCGGCGGCGGCGCGGTGGTGGTGACACCGGCGCTCTACGCCCTCTACGACCAGCGCGGCGCCCCGCCCGAGGTCCGGGAACCGGTTCTGGCCGCGATCGAATCCGGCGGCGGTTCGCTGTTCGTATCGGGGATCGATCCCGGCTGGGGCAACGATGTGCTGCCGCTGCTCGTCAGCGGTCTGGGCAGCGTCGTCGAGGTGGTGCGCTGCCAGGAGATCTTCGACTACTCCACCTACGACCAGCCCGATTCCGTGCGTTACCTGGTGGGCATGGGCCAGCCCATGGACCAGGTGCCGCCCATGGTGGCGCCCACGGTCCCGACCATGGTGTGGGGCGGTCAGATTCGGCTGATGGCCCGGGCGCTCGGCGTCGAACTCGACGAGATCCGCGAGTCCGTGCAGCGACTGCCGCTGGAAACCACCGTCGACACCGCCACCATGGGGAAGTTCGAAGCCGGAACCCAGGGCGCCATGCGATTCGAAGTGCAGGGGATCGTGGCCGGTGAACCCCGCATCGTCGTGGAACACATCACCCGTATCCACCCGTCGTGCGCGCCCGAATGGCCGGTACCACCCAACGGCGAGGGCGCGCACCGCGTGATCATCGAAGGGCGTCCGCGCATCGAGGTCACCGTCGAGGCGACCGACGAGGGCGGCAACTACGCGGCCGGTGGCAACGCCACCGCGGTGGGGCGTCTGGTCGGTGCGATCGACTGGCTGATCGCCGCCGCCCCCGGCCTCTACGACGCCCTCGATATCCCGCTGCGCCCGGCGGCCGGAAAGCTCGGAAGGGACGCCTCATGAGAGTTGACATTCCCGAAGGCAAGGACCCCATCGGCTACGTCTGGGGCGAGATGGTGCCCGGCATCGGAATCGCCGCCTCGAACTTCTCGATGGCGGTGTACACGCACACCACCCTGGGCCTGCGCGAATTCGAGGCCGCGCGGTTGCGGATCGCGCAGATCAACGGCTGCGTGTTCTGCCTGGACTGGCGTACCGAACGCGACGGGCAGAAGGTGGAGGAGGGTTTCGACGTCGCCGTCGCCGAGTGGCGCGGCACCGGCGTCCTCGACGACCGGGCACGCCTGGCCGCCGAGTACGCCGAACGCTACGCACTGGACCACCACAACCTCGACGAGGATTTCTGGTCCCGGATGAGCGCGCACTACAGCCAGACCGAGATCGTGGAGCTGAGCATGTGCCTGGGATCGTGGCTCGCCTTCGGCCGGCTCAACCATGTCCTCGGGCTCGACGCGGTATGTGTGCTTCCCGGACACTCGGCCCCGAGCGCCCCGGGCGCTCGTCCCGGCGCCTGAGTTCCTGTCCCGGGACCGGTGCGATGAACCCGCGGTGTCCTGGGTAACTGCCGGATATGGAGACTCGAGACCGTATCGCCGAACCCCGGGGCACACGCACGCCCGACGGTCCGGGGCCGCACGAACTCGTCGCCGCGGACCGGGGCCGCCGGTGAGACTGCATATCGTCATCGAGGAACTGCGGTTCTCCGAGCGGGAACTCGCCGGGGAACTGGCGGCCGTCGCGGTCCGGCACCGGGCCGAGTACGAGATCCACCACACCGCCCGCGATCTGGCGGACCGGTCGCAGGACCATCTCCGCGAACTGGACGCGCTCGCGCCCCGGTTCGGTGCGACGTCGAAAGGACACGGCCGTCGCGATCCGCGGGTCCGGCTGCCCCGTGCCCGCCGCCTGCGCGGAGCGGTCGGCCGGACACCGGACCCGGGATTGTGACTGCTGCGGGACCTGCGCCGGCTGCATCAGCTCGCGGCGAGCGTGTCGGTGGACTGGGAACTGCTCGCCCAGGGGGCGCAGGCGGCCCGGGAACCGGAACTGCTGGACTTGGCCGCGCAGTGCCATCCGGGGACGCTGCGCCAGTTGCGCTGGACCAACGCCATGCTCAAGGTTCTCTCACCGCGGATCCTCGCGGGCTGAGCGGCGGTATGCCGCGCATCCGAACCGGTGCCCGGCCGGCTGTGTCGGCACCGCGAACCCGGGTATGCCGCACATCTCGACGGACAGCGAGGTGGACATATGCGGGTGATCGTCACGGGGGCCACCGGGAATGTGGGTACCGCGGTGCTCGAACAGCTACGCGATACCGGGTCGGTGGATTCGATCGTGGGCGTGGCCCGGCGGGAACCGGAGCGCTCGTATCCGGGGGTGGAATGGGTGGCGGCCGATCTCCGCACCGCCGATCTGGTGGCGCTGTTCCGGGGCGCGGACGCGGTGGTCGATCTGGCCTGGGTGTTCCAGCCCACCCGCCGGCCCCGCGATACCTGGCGGACCAATGTCGGCGGCACCGGCCGGGTGCTCGCGGCGGTGGCCGCGGCCGGGGTGCCCGCCCTGGTCTATGCCTCCTCGGTCGCGGCCTACTCGCCCGCGGCCGGTGACGAGCCGGTCGACGAGAGCTGGCCGACCGAGGGCTGGCCGGGGGCGTCCTACGCGGTCGAGAAGGCCTATGTGGAGCGGCTGCTCGACCTTTTCGAATACGAACATCCGGACTGCCGCCTGGTGCGGATGCGCCCGGCGTTCACCTTCCAGCGTGCCTCGGCCGCGCAGCAGCGGCGGTGCTCTCCGGCGCGCGGGGTGCGTTCAATATCGCGGCCGAACCCGTCGTCGACCGTGCCGAGCTCGCGCGATTGCTGGGTGCGCGGACGGTCGAGGTCCCCCGATGGCCGGTCCGTACCGCGCTGGCCGGCGCCTGGCACCTGCGCCTGGTGCCCGCCACGCCCGGACTGTTCGACACGATGATGCAGTTGCCGATCATGGACACCACCCGGGCCCGGACGGAACTCGGCTGGCGGCCGCGGGCCACCGCGACCGACGCGCTGCGCGAGTTCCTCGACGGCCTGCGCGGCGGCCGCGGCGGGGATACGCCGCCGCTGGCGCCGGACGCGGGGGGAGTGGGCCGGTACCGAGAGGTCACCTCCGGGGGCGGCGGTCGCGATCCGGTCGACGACCGGCTGTGTGATCGCGATCCGTCCGGGTAGCCGCGCCCTATGGCAACTATCGCTCCCTTACCGAAAGAACGTATAGGCGCGCCGCTACGTGCTGTGGTGACCGGATCCGATTCGGGGATCGGCCGGGCGATCGCGGTGGCGCTGGCCGGCGGCGGCGTCGATGTGGGAATCACTTACCACTCGGACGAGGCCGGTGCCGAACAGACGGCAGGACTGGCCCGTGACCGGGGTGCGCGCGCCGCTGTGCGGCGGATGGACCTGGACGACCTACCGACGAGTACCGCCGCCGTGGACGAACTCGCCGACGAATTGGGCGGAGTGGATGTGCTGGTGAACTGTGCCGGCACCGGCTCCGCGCAGAAGGCGATGGATATGGACTTCGACACCTGGAGGCATGTGCTGTCGGTGGATCTGGACGGCGCCTTCCTCTGTACCCAGCGCGCGGTGCGGCATATGACCGAGGCCGGCCGCGGCGGGCGGATCATCAATATCACCAGCGTGCACGAGCACGCGCCCAAGGTGGGGGCAGCGCCCTACTGCGCGGCCAAGGCGGGACTCGGCGCCCTCACCAAAGTGCTGGCGCTGGAACTGGCCGAACACGACATCACCGTGAACTCGGTGGCGCCCGGTGAGATCGCGACCCCGATGACCGGGCAGGAGGACGCCGATCCCCGTGAACACCCCCGCCCGGGGTTACCGCTGGGCCGGCCCGGCCACGCAGAGGAAGTCGCCTCCGTGGTGGCTTTCCTCGCGACCCCCGCCGCGGGATACGTGACCGGAGCGTCCTATGTCGTCGACGGCGGCATGCTGCTGATGGGGCCGCAATCCAGCCAGCTCGTCGAGGACGAGGGCTGGCGTGATCCGAAGGGAGAGACACGATGACCGATCGACTCACACTCGCTCCGGTGTCGGCGCTGGTACGCGGCGCCTTCGACGCCGGTGCCCATCTGCGGCACGCCCGCTTCTTCCATCCGCGCGGCGTCCGGCTCTCCGGCCGGTTCCGCGCCGAACCCGAATTCACCCGGCTGTTCGGCGAGGGCGACCGCGCGACCATCGGGCGCCTCTCGAAAGGGGTCGGCACTCCCGGCGGCGTCCCGGATATCCTCGGCCTGGCCTTCCGGGTACTCGATATCAACGAGAGGCCCTGGGATTTCGCGTTGGCCACCACGGGGCAGCGCCCGGTCGCCCGGCTGTCCCTGACCGTCGCGCGCGGCTGGGACAGCGCGCGGTTCGGCAGTCTGCTGCCCTACCGGTGGGACGATTCCGCTCCGCTCTGGGTGCTCGCCGAGCCGGACCCGGGACTACCCACAGGCACCTCGCTGGCCGCCCTGGCCCGGCATGTGCACGAGCATCAGATCGGGTACACCGTCTCGGTCGCCGGTTACGGGCCCGCGCGCCAGACCGTCGGACACTTGGCGCTGCGCGCCGCGGACCCGGGCGAGCACCGCACCGATTTCTACGATCCGGTGCTCAACCACCCCACCGATGTGGCGCTGCTGCCCCGTGCGGTGCAGCGGCTGCGGGAATCGGCCTATGACGGGAGCCGCCGTGGTCGCGGCGTCGAGGACCGGGACACCGGCCGGGTCGAAGTGGACCCGCGCGCGTGACGGCGGGCGCGAGGAAATCGGCGGCGGGGTGTTTGCGCGGCGTCGTCCGGGAAAACACGCGACCATGAACGACACCGAGGACCCCGGTACGGAATCCCCCGAGATCGCCGAGTGGGCGAGCAGCGCGATTCCCTCGACCGGCGAACAACTGGACGAAGACGAACTGGCCGCCGACCCGCTCGAGGAGGGCATGGATCCCCCGACCACTGGTCGGCCGCGGACCGCTACGCCACCACGCCGCGGGAGCAGCGCGAAGGTGAGTCCATGGAGCGCCGGTTGGCGGAGGAAGAGCCCGATATCGTGCCGGAGGGCCAGCGGTCGGCCAGTCGGCCCGACGCCGAGCGGTCCTGAGGCCCGAGCTTCGGGAGCGCGTTCGGCGCGGCCGCGGCGGCGTCCATCCGGGAGGCGAATCCAGGGTCGTCGTTTCCGGTGGCCGGGCCGGGGCGGCGAGTGCTCAGTGCCGCGTCCAGGTGGGCTGAGCGAAATCCGCGACCCGGGCCGCCCGCGGTTCGGTGCCCAGTAGCACCACCTCGCGGAACTGCCAGAGCATGGCGCCGGTGGGGGCGTGGATCGTCATATTCGGGCCCAAGCGCATCTGCAACAGGCCGAGTTCGCCGGGCGCGGCGTCGACCGCCGGGGCGCGCGCCGTCGTGCATGCGGGCGGAGTCCGGCACCACCCAGTGCGGAGTGTCGTCGGCGGCCAACCGGTCGAAGGCGGCCCGGTGGACGGAATGGACTTCGTCGGCGTTCGGGTGCAGGCGCGTGATATCCGAGAGCGTCGCCACCAGGGGGGTGATGGCGAATCCGGAACTGGCCGGAAAATCGTCGAGCGTGCCGAGTACGTCCTCGGGGCCGGTGGTCAGGCCGAGTTCTTCGTGCAGTTCGCGCAAGGCGGCCTGTTGCGTGGTCTCGCCCGGCTCGACCCGGCCGCCGGGCAGCGCCCACTGCCCGGCGTTGCGGCCCCGATAGGCCCGTTTGATGACCAGGACCGAGAGCGATCCACCGGTCTCGACCACGCACAGCACCACGGCGGCCCGGCGCAATCCGTCGGTATCGGGTACCGCGATCCGCGGGAACACCGCCAGCCGGGCCCGCGCGAGGGTGCGGAAATCGTCGAGGTCGTGGGGGACCCGTGGTCCCGGGTCTGCGCCCATACGTTCGATCATGCACCATGGGCCCGCAGCCGCCGGGCGGCGGGCGCGGCGTTCACATCCGCCGCATCACCGAGACCACTCTGCCCAGCACGACCGCGTGGTCGCCGTCGATCACCTGATAGGCGGGATTACGCGGTTCCAGGTACACATGCCCCGCGCGGCGGCGGAACACCTTGACCGTCGCCTCCCCGTCCAGCATCGCGGCGACGATCTCCCCGTTCTGCGCGTCGGGCTGGCGGCGCACGACCACGACGTCCCCGTCGCAGATCGCCGCGTCCACCATGGAGTCGCCGCGCACCCGCAACCCGAACACGGTGCCGCGGCCCACCAGTTCCCGTGGCAGCGTGAGCACCTCGTCGGTGTGCTCGTCGG
The DNA here is from genome assembly GCF_040609955.1 of Nocardia sp. NPDC004568. Lineage (NCBI taxonomy): Bacteria > Bacillati > Actinomycetota > Actinomycetes > Mycobacteriales > Nocardiaceae > Nocardia > Nocardia sp. NPDC004568. Next base: position 15,415 of record NZ_JBEXLL010000041.1, on the reverse strand, counting down.
CGAGGATGGGCGTACCCGCCGCGATATCGCCGACCACCGGGACCGCGACGGCGTCCCGGGCGGGCTCGGCCTCGGTTCCGGCGTTCAGGAACAGCCGCACATCCATCGGCCGGGACACCCCGTCACCGCGGCGCAGAAAACCCTTCTCCTCCAGACTCTTCAGATGTTTCGAGACCGAGGACGAGGAACGCAGCCCGACGGCGTCGCCGAGCCGGCGGGTGCTCGGCGGGTAACCGTGCCGCACCACCCATTCCTGTATCGCCGCGAGGATGCGGCGCTGGCGTTCCGGCAGGGTCGAGGTGTCGAGGTGGTCGTATTCGGTCACCGCGACATCGTATGACCAGGCGCGACGGTCCCTTCCGGCGTATCCGTTCGGGGCGGCCGCGCCCGCCGCGGGACCGGTTCGTCACGCCGCGTAGGGCCGCACCGCGCGAGCGGTGCGCAGCGCCTCGCCCCACCAGACGAGCTGGTCGAGCAAGGTGGTGAGCGCGGTATCGGCGGTGGCGCCGGGCGCCAGCGCGCCGGTGTCGTCCCGCTGGCCCCAGGGGTTGTGGAAACTGACGGTGTCGCGCACGGTGACGGCGTGCAGTTCGGCGAATACGGTGCGCAGGTGCTCGGTCGCCCGCAGACCGCCCGAGATACCGCCGTAGCTCACGAATCCCACGGGTTTGGCCTGCCACTCCGTGTGGTGCAGGTCGATGAAGTTCTTCAGGGTGCCCGGATAGCTGTGGTTGTACTCCGGTGTGATGACGACGAAGGCGTCGGTGGCGGCGAGCGTTTCCCGGGCCTCGGTGATCCCGGCGGCGGGCGCGCCGAAGAGGTGCGGTAGTTCGGTGTCCGCGATGTCGACGGTGGTGAGGGCCAGGTCGGCGCGCGACGCTGCCCTGGTCAGGAACCAGTCGCGGACGGCGGGTGCGAAGCGGCCGTCGCGGCTGCTCCCGACGATGACCGCGACGCGCAGGGGTGTGCCGGTGCCGGATGCGGTGGCGATTTCCACGTTTCCTCCAGAGGATGTGCCGGGCGGCGGGTGCGCCGCTCCGGCAACCACTCTGAGTGCTCAACTATTGTTTAGGTCAAGTCGGGAACCGGTCTCCTGTGACGGACCTTCGGCAACGGGTATGCCGACAATAGAACGTGGCGCATCACGGAACGGTTGCGTGAGCTCTACACTGGCGCGGTCGGCGAGTCGACGTTCTAGGCTGGTACCTGACGGCGTATGCCCTGGCACGAGGGAGCACATGGATATCGCGGAGGCGCCACAGCCGGTGTACCGGCAGGCCCGCTTTGCCGATCTGGAGGACATCGCGGCCATCGAGGCCGAGGTGTTCGGCGAACCGTACCTGTACCTGATGCTGCGCCAGCTCTACGACCTGCACGGTTCGGAATGGCTGGTCGCCGAGGTCGCGGGCACGGTCATCGGATACGCGCTGACCCTGGAGAAATCCGGCCGGGCGCTGCTGTTCACCTTCGCCGTGGCCAAGCGGTACCAGGGGGCCGGTTTCGGTCGCGCGCTGCTGAACCAAACCCTGCGCGTGTGCCGGGAACTGGGTACCGGCACGGTGTACCTCACGGTCCGGCCCGACAACCATCCGGCCGGAAACCTTTTCAAACAAGCAGGTTTCGAGTTCGTCGAACACGACGACCGCTACTTCGGGCCCGGGGAGCCCCGCGACCTCTACGAATTCCGCCTCCATCCCTGAACGCTAAACTGGTTCGTATGGGCGAGATCTCGCCGTTCGTGGCGTCGGTCTCCACCAGGATCGCCAGGCACGCAGCGGCTTACACCGCCGAACTGGACGCCGACGCGCACCCCGAGCGGATGTCACTGGACAGGTTCGCCGTGCATGTCGAAGCCGTCCTCGACGATTACGATCCGCCGAGCGCGCGCCGCCGGCACTCCGACACGCTGGTCTTCCCGCATCTCTACAGCGCGGCCCGCGATCCGCGCCCCGACGAGGAAGGCTGGCGGGTGCCCAGCGCGGTACCGGCCGCGCTCATGGCCGCCGAGGTCGAGTTCCGCGGTCCACTGCGACTCAGCGCCCGCCAGAACACGCTGCTGGCCGAGGAATACGAGTCGATCGGCGCGCACCTGTCGGAGGTGGGACTGGCCACCCACGCGGCCCTGGCGTTCCGCCGCGCCATGGCGCTGTACCGGGTGAACGAGGACGACGAGGCCGAGGACCGCTGCGGCCTGCACCTGGCGCGGTCGAATACGCGCGGACTACCGCACGGATTGCGGCGCTGGGCCGGACAGGGCTCCTACCTCCTGTGCGGCCACGGGTACCGTCCCTCATGGCTGCTGGGCTGGGTGATCGTGCAGATGCTGCTGTTCACCGGGGTGGCCCTGCTGGCAGGTGGTCAGGCGGTCGACGACACGATCTATATGGGCGTCACCGGCTTCCTGAATCCGCCGGGCCCCGGTGATACGCAGGAGCTGCCCGGCGCCGTCCGGACGCTCTTCGTCATCGAAGCGTGGACCGGCGCGGTATCGATGTCGGTGTTCTTCGCGCTGCTGGTCCGGAAGTGGTTCCGGATGTAGCCGGACGGGTGCGAGCGGTCACCATTCCGCGTCGAAGATCTTGTGCCGCAACGCCGACAACGTGGCGACCGCGATATTGTCGCGCAACCGGCCCACCAACGTGTTCCACTGCCGGGAGAAACCGGGATCGTTCTGCAGATCCTTCCACAGCGCGCGCAGCACCGGCGGGGTATGCGCGCCCGGCATCCACAGCCCGGCCAGATGTTCGAGAGCGGGCGCGAGGATATCGATCCGTTCGCGGCTGTGCGGGGCGAACCGGTCGGCTTCGTCGAGCACGTCGGCCAGTACCGTCAGCAGCCAATCGTGCGCGGCCAGATCCTCGCAGAACCGTTGCGCGGCTGCCAGATCGGTATCGTCGCGCACGATCAGCCGCACCGAGCGGACGGTATCGTCGTCCAGATGCAGGGTCGCGGCCGGGCCGCTGCTGCCGCCGACCCGGGCCGTCCAGCGCAGCCGGGTCGTGCCGGCCTGTACCGGCGGATTCTGGTCCAGCCGGGAATCGGCCCGGACCCGGGCCAGCAGCCGTTCGCTGATCGACGCCAGGTCCAGCGGGGCCGTCCCCGGCAGTGGGTCGGCGGCGAGATACCCGTCGGCCAAGACATTCCCGGCCGCCAGTCGCTCGGGAATCCGGGTGACGACCTCGGTGACCCCCTTCTGACTGATGTAGTGCGACCAGGTCTGGCGGCGGCGCTCCGCGGCCCGCACCACCCGGGTGCGCGCCGAGGACTGCAACACCCGCCCACCGGCCAGCGCAAGACTGGTGGCCACGGTGCCGACGATCCGGGCGGGCTGCTCGCCCAGCCGGAGATCGCAATCGACCCCGACCGCCGTGGTGGGGGACAGGCCCAGCGTGCCCGGTCGCTCCCGCCATCGCACGCCGCAGCCGGGAAGCAGCGCCAGCAGTTCCCCCGCCTCGGCCCGGGTCAGCGCCGTGGCCGACGGCAGCAGGCAGGTGCGTACCTCACCGAGGACGACCAAGGGCGTGGTCGCGGCCATCTCAGGACCCGTCGAGCAGCAGATGGGACAGCCGTTCGCTGATCTTGCGCGATACCACGACGTCCTCGTCCGCCCCGGTCGCGGTGATCTGCGCGACCACGTCCTCGTCCAGGTCGAGGTGATCGAGCACCAGCCGCACCGCGTGTTCGATACCGAGATAGCGCTTGGGCAGCATCGAGAGGGTCTGATACGCCGCGAACGGCGCCGCGTCGGGAGTGAGTTGCACGACCGGCGGCACCTCGTGCCAGCGGCGCGGCCACGGCTCACCGTTCCACTGCTGCGGATCCACCACGGCGGCACCGTGGTAGCGCAGCATGCCCAGCCGCAGCAGATGCCAGACCGCGGCCAGGAACGGGCAGGACCAGCGGGTCACCGTGACCCCGTCGACGACCTGGGTACTCCACAACTGCACGTCCAGGAAGATGGAATGCTCGCGGCGGCCGAATTCCTCCGGCGGCTCGTAGGTGCGCCCCCGCATGGCCTGCGCCGGTTCGTGTTCGGAGGACCGGCGCCCGTTGCACAGCCATCCGGATTGCGCGGTCGGCGGCCGCCGGCCGGTATCGGGTGGTGCCGGTTCGGCGACGATCCGCGCGGCCACCATCTCGGCCACCGGTATGGGCTCACCCAGCGGCACCCCGTCCATGAACTGAGAGGTCTGCCAGCAGCCCGACTCGCGGGCCAGATAGTCGATGGTGAGCCCGGCCGCGTCGGCGGCGGTGAGCAGTTTGCCGAGCACCTCCGCCGGATCGGTGTCGGGCTGGAAGTAGTCGTCGATCAGATAGCACGTGCTGACCCGGACATCCGGGCCGAACCGGACGCGGGCGGATTCGGTGAACGCCGCGACCAGCGGCACGATCCGGCGGAACTCCTCTTTCACATGCTCCAGATCGCCGAGCAGGTCGTTGAGATAGAAGTGCCCGACCTCGATCGACAGATGCGAAAGGGGAACCGGGGCGACCCAGGGCTGTTCGGTGGCCTCGGTGTAGACCTGCCTGTCCCGCATCTAGAGCCTCTCCCAGCTGGCGACGTCCACCAGGCGCCGCGCGAGTTCGGTATAGGCCTGCGCCGTGTCGTGGTTCGCGATGTGGGCGTTGACATCGCTGTCGAGGATCAGCTGTTCCCGCCACTGCAGAACCGGTTCCATCGGCGTGGCACCGAGGACCGCCGTCGCGCCCAGCCGGTTGGCGGTGGCCAGCCGGCGCAGGGCGACATCCTGTTCCTGCAGCCAGGCCGCCTGCGCCGCGCGCTGCGCGGTGAGATGCGAATTGGCGGCGGGAACGGCGGTGCGGATATAGCGGGTGGAGCCCAGCAGTTCGTCGAGATCGTGCCCGCAGGCCTCGCCGGTCTGCAGCAGTCCGTGCGGACCGTAGACCAGGCCGGCCGCCGCCAGGATGTGCTGGCGGGTCCAGCGGTGGAAGATCAGCCAGCGCGCGGTCCGGCGGCGCAGCTGGGGGAGCGCGGTAGCCTGCAGGGCGATCTCCAGCGCGACCGACCGGCCCGCGCTCAGATCGACGATCACCACCCGGAATTCCTGTTCCAGTGCCACCAGCAGCTCGGCGCAGCGGGTCACCACCGCGTCGTCGGCGGTGAGGAATTCGGCGCCGCCCTCGTCGCCCGGGAACAGGACCAGCCGTCCGGAGCGGGGCGCGACGCGTTTGAGTTCCGAACGATCGGTGGCGGTGCCGACATCGACGCGGGCCGCCGTCCCGGTCTGCCCGAGCAGATAGGAGTGCACACCGCCGTCGGCGATACCCCGTTCGACCGTGCTGATCTCGAACAGTGCCCCGGCAGTCGGCGACCCGAAATCGAAATCCACATAGGCGACATTGCGACCCGACATACACAGGCGGTACGCGATATTGCAGCTGGTCACCGACCGTCCGGTGCCGCCTTTGTCGGAGGTGGAGAATACGAGCACCCGAGCCCCCTCAGCGCGTCGCGTCCTGGCGCGCGTACGCCAGTTCGTCGAGCTGGATCAACGCCTGCGTGGCCAGGCTGTAGGCGGTACCCGGGCGCTCGTGCAGCACCCCGCGGGCTCGGTCCAGTGATTGCCGGATACGGTTCACCGCCGCCTGGTTGGGTGTCAGATCGTCGCCTTCGACCTCGAGTTCCTCCTGGTTGAGCAGATGTTCGGCCTCGCTCAGCAGATCGACGGCCCGGGCGACCATGGTCGCGGGGGCCAGCGGTGGTTCGCGGAAGGTGTCGTAGGCGATCACCAGGCATTCCATCACCCGTTCGGTGACGAACCAGGACGGGCCGGCGGGTACCGAGACCTCCGGGCCGAGCAGCGCCGCCGGATCGTCCCACAGGCCGGCCGCCGGGCCGTCGCGCTGGATGCGCCCGTCGAGGTGGTCCATCGCCGCCTCGGCGAGCGCCATCAGCTGATCCCGGGTGTCGACATCGGTGCGCAGACGCGCCGCCTGCAGGCAGCGTTTGAGCATCATGGTCACGAAATCCGGCACATACCATTCGAGAACGGAGCCGCCGCCGATGTCCTCGCTACCGGCCAGGCCGAGCCGGACCCCCGGATAGTGCAGGATCGCGGCCGCGTCTCCCGCGGTGAGGCGGCTGGTGATCCGGCCCCGGCGCGCCAGCTGATCGAAAACCGCCACGGTACGGGCCAGATCTTCGGTGCTGTCCCGGTAGACCAGGTCCTGGATGAGGATGGCGGTGACGGTGAGACTGAAGTAGTCCGATTCCTCGCCGTCGGAAGTGTGCCAGGGAATGTCCTCCAGCGGCCAGCGGCCGCCGCCGAACCGGGCCACCGTGGACCAGTAGTTGCGGGCCAGTTCGAAACGCAGTTGGAGGGCGTCGGCGAGTTTGCGCTGCTCGTCGGTCAGTAGATCCAGTTCCCGGATACGTTGCGAGGACAGATCGATGATGCCGTCCAGGGCGACGGCGGTGAAGTACAGATAGGGACGGGGTTCGGCGTGCCCGGCCGCGTGGCCGACCTCGCCGGGTACGAACTCGATGGGTTCGGCGGTACGCACGATCCCCCAGCCCCAGCCGCATTCGAAGAGTCGTTCGTCATCGGCGACGTCCACCTCGGCGGTCTGGCTGAGCCGGACCTCGTTGGCCGCCTGGACGCGCAGCCGCTCGAGCCGTGCCGACAGGCGCCGGATCACCTCGTCGGCGGGGGCGTGGTTCTGGTTGATCATGTGCAGGATCGCTTGTCCCGCGTCGGACTTCGGCTCGGGCGTGTGGATGACGAAACTGCGCACCAAACCGGCCATGGCCGCGGTGAGCCGGATCCCGACCGCGTCGATCACCAGCGGAATGCGTTCGCTCAACTGGCGCGCCTCGCGCCGCACCTCGCCACCGACGAAACGCTGGAATCCGCGCAGGAATCGCAGCGCCGCGATACACAGGCTCAGGGACATGGAGTAGGAGTCGACGATCCCGAGGGCGAGCTGGTCGTCGGTGAGCGGGCGGTCGCCGGCGGCGCGCAGATAGGTGCCGGCCGCGAAGACCGGTTCCCCGGCGGGGCCGGTGTAGCGCCGCAGATAGTCCTCGAGCAGGCCGACCAGCGCGCCGCCGATCCTGGTCTCCTCGCCGAAGGGGTCGAGTGCCCGCCGGGCATCGGCCGCCATATCGTCGGGCTGGTCCAGGGCGAAGGCCCCGAGTTCGGTCGCCGGGTACAGCAGGCACAGCAACTGTTCGGCGTCGCTGATCGAATTGCTGCCGTCCCGGCCGCCCCAGGTCCAGGTGTCACCCCGGTAGGAACAGGCGAGCACGGCCCGCCACAGGTCCAGCAGCTGTTGCCGCGGCCTAATTCTCATATTCCGTGTCCTCGCCCCCGCGTTCGATCGGCGCGTCGAACGTCGTCACTTAGAGTGTGCCCCGGATTCGTTCGCCGGGACAACTATTCGGCGGGTTTCGCATTTGCCGCGAGATAGCATGAGCCGCAAACGCTTCGGTCGACCACGCGAGAAGTTCCTGCGCGCGGCTCACCACCGCGCGCCCCGCCTCGCCACCCCCCGGTCCCCGGCCGGATCGGCTCGCGTCCGGCATTGCGCGGGCGCGGAAGGCGTGGGTGGCAGGAGACTGGTATGCCATGGACCAGTTGGTGCTGACATTCGTGATCCTGTTCGCCGCGGTACTGGCCGAGGCGATCGGGCGGCGGATCGGTGTCGCCTCGGCGGTTCTGATGACGCTGTTCGGGGTCGCGCTCGCCCTGCTGCCGTTCGTGCCCCAGATCGCGATACCCCCACACCTCATTCTGCCGCTGGTCCTGCCCCCACTGCTCTACGCCGCGGCGCGGCGCACCTCGTGGCGTCAGTTCGCCGAGAGCTGGGAACCCATTGTGCTGCGGGCCGTCGGACTGGTCCTGGCCACCGTGGCGGCGGTGGCCGCGGTATTCCACGCGTGGTACCCGGGCCTGCCGGTGGCCGCGGCCGTGGTGCTCGGGGCGATCGTCGCGCCCCCGGACCCGGTGGCGGCGACCGCGCTGGCCGGTCGCCTCGGGCTCCCGCGCCGACTCGTGGTCGTACTCGGCGGCGAGGGACTGTTCAACGACGTCACCGCGATCGTCGTCTACGCGGTCGCGGTCGATGCGGTGCTCACCGGACATTTCTCGGGGCCGCGCGCGGCGGGGGAGTTCGTGGTGTCGGCCGTGGTCGCCGTGGTGGTCGGCCTGGTCCTGGGGATGGCGGGCAGCCGGCTCACCCGCTATCTGGCCGAAGCGAGCGGGCAGGTCGCGCTCAGCTTGCTGCTGCCCTTCGCGGCCTACGGTCTCGCGGAGTCCTGGGGTGGCTCGGGGGTGCTCTCGGTACTGGTGTGCGCGCTCTATCTGACCGACGCGGTCACCGAATTCGCCGACGCCGACTACCGCGTGGCCGGCAATTCGTTCTGGGAGATCACCGAACTGCTGATCAGCGGTTTCGCCTTCGGGCTCATCGGCTTGGAGCTGAGTGCGGTGCTCGCGGCCACCGGGAACAGCTGGCCACAGCTGCTCGGGGGCGCGGGCGCGGTGCTGGCCGTCGTGGTGGCATTGCGTCTCGTCTGGTTGATGACGACCTGGTGGCTACGCGGGAAGTGGTGGCACGCCGAGGACGCCGACGAGCCCTATACCTGGCGGGAGACGGTGGTGACGTGGTGGACCGGTATGCGCGGGGTGGCCACGGTGGCGCTGGCGCTGGCCATCCCGCTGTCGACCGAGGCGGGCGCGGATTTCCCGGGGCGCACCGAGATCCTGTTCACGGCGTTCGCGGTGGTCCTGTTCACGCTGCTCGTGCAGGGCCCGACGCTGCCGCTGGTCGTCCGGCTCACCGGTGTCCGCGCCGACACCCAGGCCGAACGCCGAATGGAACGGCAACTGTGGGAGCGAGTGGTCCGGGCCGAACTGGCCCGTCTCGAGGAACTGGCCGATGCCGAGCAGGTACCCGAGGAACTCCACGAACGGCTACGGGAGGGTATCCGGCGCCGGCTGGCCCGGGCCGATCCGGAAGCGGCCGGCGAGGACGCGCGTGCCCGGGCCGAACGGGAGGCGCGGATGACGATGGCCGTCAGACGGATCCGGGCCGAGGTGACCGAGGCCGGCCGGCGGGAGGCGCAGGCCGCCCGCCGCGAACCGGGTATGCCCCCCGACCTGGTCGACCGGGTGACCAGGCGGCTGGATCTGGGGCCGGGCCGGTGATCCGCGTACCGCGGGTCACCGTCGCGCGGAATCGTGAATGTAGGTGAGGTCGGCCAGGAACTCGGTATACGCCCTGTCGCGATCGGGAGCACGCAACACCGACGACGGGTGCACCGTACCGGTCACCCGGAAGTCCGGACGCTCGACGGTGTGCCCGCGCAGCGATCCGACCGTGGCCGACGGGCCCAGCACCGCCTTCGCGGCGACCGCGCCCAGGCAGACCACGAGGTCCGGGGCGATCAGGTCCAGTTCGGTGGCCAGCCAGGCCGAACACGCGACGACCTCGGTGCGGTTGGGCTGTTTGTGGATCCGGCGCTTGCCGCGTTCGGCGAACTTGAAATGTTTCACCGCGTTGGTGAGGTAGAGCTCCTCCCGCTGGAACCCGGCTTCTTCGAGCGCGCGGTCCAGCAGCCGCCCCGCCGGTCCCACGAACGGTTCGCCTCGCCGATCCTCCTGATCACCGGGCTGTTCGCCCACCATCACCACGGAGGCGTGGGCGGCTCCCGCTCCGAAGACCGTCTGGGTGGCGTCGCGATAGAGATCGCAGCCGCGGCAGTCCGCCGCGGCGGCGCGGACCCGCCCGAGGTCGGCGTCGCCGGGAACGAACTCGGCGGCGCCGACCGGTTTCGGCGCCCGGGGACGGCCGGTGGCCGCGCGGGCGGTGGGGCTCATCGGCGGATCTACTTGCCCAGGGCTTCGGCCAGTTCGTTCTTGGTCATCTTCGACCGGCCCTTGATATTGCGGCTCTTGGCTTCGTTGTACAGCTGATCCCGGGTCCGGCCCGTGGGCTTGTCGGTCCCCGAGCGCAGGCCGCCGCGCCGCTGCGGCGAGATATCGCGGGTGGAGGAGCGACTGGCGGTCTTGGACTGACCGGCCTGGGCACGGTTCTTGTTGACCGTGCGCGCGCCGATTTCCTTCGCCCGCTTCGTGCTCGCCCCCCGATCCTTGGCGGAGTCCTTGATGTGCTCGTACTGCCGTTCCTGTTTGTCGGTCCATTCCTTCGGCATGACACACCTCCTGTCTGCCCGGCCGGGTACCCGCGCACAGCCGGGGCAATCAGCATGGGGTCGTCCGCGGGTCGTGAGCGTCCTACCCCGGCCGCGCCGCGGTATGCAGCGATTCGCGAAGTTCCGGCGGCCCGGCTATCGCTCGGATGGCTCTCGTGTCAGCGCGGCGTGGTGGTCGCGCATGGCGGCGACGACCGCCGCGAGCACGCGGTGGGCGGCGGCGAGGTCGGCGGTGGGCAGGTCGGCGAGCGCCGCGCGGGTGCGGCGGCCCAGCGGGTGGAAGAACTCGCCGGCCACCGACATACCGTGGTCGGAATAGTGCAGCAGCACCCGCCGCCGGTCGCCGGGATCGGTCTCGCGGTGGATATGCCCCGAGGCGATCATGCGTTCGATCAGGTAGGTGATGGCGGCCGGGGACAGGCCCATCAGTTCGCGCAGTTGTCCGGCGGTGAGTGGCCGGCCCTCGGCCTCCGCGGTGGCGACGTGCATGAGCGCGCGGAAATCGTTGCTGCGCAGCTTGTGCGAATGGGCGAACAGGTGCCCGATCTGCTCGGACACCGCGGTCAGTGCGCGGATATCGGTGGCGATCTCGGTTTCGGCGTGTTCCCGGGTCGTGCTGCCGGTCCCCGCCGAGGGTTCGTCTGTCACCTGCGCTGTCCTTTCCTGATCCCGCTCGCAAAAGTGTAGGTGCCGGGGCGTCGAACCTTGCCTATTATTTCAGTTTCTGAAATAGTTGCCGGTGTGAATGCCTGGGAACGCTTCGCCTCCGTGGTCACCGGCCGCCGCTCATGGGTCCTGCTCATCGCCGTCCTCGCCGCCGCCGGCGCGGTGATCGTGGGCGTCGGCGGAAACGACGACGCGGGCCGGGCGCCGACCTCGCTGCCGCGGGACTCCGAAGCCGCGCGGGTCGAGGCCGCGGTGGCCGCGTTCCCGGGTGGCCGGGACGCGCCGGCGATCCTGGTGGTCACCCGGGCCGACGGCGCGGAACTGACCGATTCCGACCGGGCCGCCGCCACCGAGACGGCCCGGGAGGTCTCCGGTACCGCCGCGAACGCGCTCGTGGTCGCGCCGGACGGCAAGGCGGCGCTGGGACGCGCCACGGTCTCCGCCGATCTGAACGGCGCGGACCTGGCCGCCGAAATCGACCGGCTGCGCCAGGTGGCCGCGCGGCAGACGCCACCCGGACTGACCGTGCAGATCACCGGCGGCCCGGCGTTCGGCGCCGATATCGCCGACTCGTTCGCCGGCGCGGACGTGACCCTGCTGGCGGTCACCGCGCTGGTGGTCGCGCTGTTGCTGATCGTCACCTATCGCTCACCGGTGCTGTGGCTGGTGCCGTTGCTGGTGATCGGTCTCGCCGACCGGACCGCCACGAGTATCGGTACGGCGCTCGCCCGCGTCACCGACCTCTCCTTCGACGGGTCCACCGCGGGTATCACCAGCGTCCTGGTGTTCGGCGCGGGTACCAATTACGCACTCCTGCTCGTCTCGCGTTATCGCGACGAATTGCACGAACATGCCGACCATCGCGCCGCGCTGCGCGAGGCCGTCCGGCGCGCCGGGCCGGCGATTCTCGCCAGCAATGTGACCGTGGTGCTGGCACTGTGCACGCTGCTGCTCGCGACACTGCCCAACACCCGGTCGCTCGGCCTGATGGCGGCCGCCGGCCTGCTGGTCGCGGTGGTTTTCGTCCTGCTGGCGCTTCCACCCGCCCTGGCCCTGTCCGGCCGCAAGATCTTCTGGCCCTTCGTCCCGCGGGCGAGTGCCGACGGGACCGCGGCGCACGGGGTGTGGCATCGGATCGCCACCCGGGTGGTGGCCCGCCCCGCGGTGGTGGCCGGCGGAGCGATCGCGCTACTGGTCGTGTGTGCCACGGGTCTGACCGGTGCGAATATCGGGCTCTCGCAGACCGAACAGTTCCGGGTGCGGGCCGAATCGGTGGACGGCCTGGACACCCTCGCCGCCCACTTCCCCTCGGGCGCTTCGGATCCGACCGTCGTGCTCACCCGGCACGACGCCGCCAGGGCGGTCCGTTCCGCGCTGGAGGATGCTCCGGGTGTCTCCGCTGTGGCGCCCGCGGGCGGTCACGACGGGGTGGATCGATGGATGGTCACCCTCGAGGCCGCCCCCGAATCCGAGGCGGCCTACACCACGATCGAACAATTGCGCGGCACGCTTTCCGGAATTCCCGGCGCCGAGGCCATGGTGGGCGGCAGTGACGCGAAAGCGCTCGACACCCGCGATGCCGCCCGGCACGACCAACTGCTGGTGATCCCGCTCATCCTGCTGGTGGTCTTCGCGGTGCTGCTCGTCCTGTTGCGGGCACTGCCCGCCGCGGTCCTGCTGATCGGCGTCACCGTGCTGAGCGCGCTGGCCGCGCTGGGGCTGGGCAGCCTGGTGAGCACCCATCTCTTCGGCTTCCCCGCACTGGATACGACGGTGCCGCTGTTCGCCTTCCTGTTCCTGGTGGCACTGGGGATCGACTACACCATCTTCCTGGTGACCCGGGCCCGGGAGGAGACGCCGGGTCACGGCACCGTCGACGGTATGGTGCGCGCGGTCTCGGCGACCGGAGCCGTGATCACCAGTGCCGGAATCGTGCTGGCCGCGGTGTTCTGTGTGCTGGGGGTGCTGCCGCTGATCACGCTCACCCAACTCGGCATCATCGTCGGCATCGGCATCGTGCTCGACACCTTCCTGGTGCGCACCGTCGTCATCCCGGCGCTGTTCGCGCTGGTCGGTTCGAAGGTGTGGTGGCCCAGCGGTTTCGGCGACGAGGCTCCCTCCGTGCCTGCCGCCGAATTCGCGGAGCAGCGGCAGTAGTGGAGGACCCGCCCGTCGGCATGTGAGTCACCCCAGCTTCACACTGTTCTGATAGGTAAGGCTAACCTGAATCCGATTTGTACGATTCAGAGGCAGGACGGTAGAGCGCATGGCATCGAATATGCAGCGTGCACGGCGGTGGAAGCGGAGCTTGCCGCCACGGCGATGGATGGTCGCCGGCATGATCGGGGCCCTCGCGCTGACCGCCGGGTGCTCGACCCGGGAAGCGCAGACCGAGGACACGGCCGCCACCGGCGCGCTGTCCCTCGTCGATCAACGGGGTGAGACCGTCACCTTGGACGGTCCGGCGGACAAGGTGGCCTTCACCGTGATGCCGGCGCCGTCGATCTTCGCCGCGGTCGACCGCGGTTACGACCGCATCGTCGGCATCAATCAGTCGACCCTGGTGGCGAACCGGGGCGGCATGTTCGCCACCATGTTCCCCGGCTCGGCCGATTCGGCCGTCGTCGCGGGCAACGATTTCGTGCCGAACGTGGAAACCCTGCTGCAACTCGACCCCGATGTGGTCGTGCAGTGGGGCGACCGGGGATCCGGGGTCACGGCGCCGATCGAGGCGGCGGGTTTCCCCGTGGTGGGCCTGAAATACGGCACGCAGGACGATCTCGAACAGTGGATCACCCTGTTCGCGCAGATCGCGGGTAAACCCGAACGCGGACAGGAACTCATCGACTGGCAGCGCACCGAACAGACCGAGATGCGCGCGCAGGTGGCCGCGCAGACGGCACCGCGGCCCCGGGCGATGATTCTGTCCCGCACCGGTGACACCTACAGCACCACCAGTGCCAAGGGCTACGACGGCTTCCAATTCGACCTCGTCGGCGCCGACCTGGTGACCAAGGGTTTCGTCTCCGAATCCGGCCAGGTGAGCCCCGAACAGATCCTGGCCTGGAATCCGGAGGTCATCATGCTCAGCGGATTCGACCAGAGCACCCCCGCCGATATCTACGCCGATCCACGGCTGTCCGGTGTCAGCGCGGTGCAGAACAAACGCGTCTACAAGACCCCGCTCGGCGGGTACCGGTGGCAGGTGCCGAGCGCGGAATCGCCGCTGATGTGGCAGTGGATGCACCGCATCCTCTACCCGGCGGCGCGCGACGGGCAGTTCCGCGCCGATATCCGGGCCGCCTTCGACGACCTGTTCGCGTACCGCATCTCCGATGAGGAGATCGATCAGGTGCTGCGCCTGGATCTGAACAAGGACGCCGCGGGTTATGACCAGTTCTTCCGCTGACCCGGCGGTCGCGGCGCCGGAGGCTCCGGCGCCGCGCCGCGCGCGCTTCGATCGGCGCCTCCTCGCGATCCCGGGATTTCTGGTCCTGCTGATCGTGGTGGCCCTCGCCGCGCTCGCGGTGGGCCGTTACACCGTGCCGCCGAACGAGATCGTGCGCATCCTGCTGGGCCAGGCCTTCCCGCTGGAACAGACCTGGTACGCACAGGAACGCACGGTGGTCCTCGATGTGCGGCTGCCCCGGGTGCTGCTGTCGATCCTGCTCGGCGCCGGCCTGGCGCTCACCGGCGCGGTCATGCAGGCCGTGTTCCGTAATCCGCTGGCCAGCGCTCAGGTGCTGGGTGTGTCCTCCGGTGCCTCCTTCGGCGGGGTGCTGATCCTGCTCGCCGGGTTCGGCGGTGCCGCACTGGTCGGCGGCGCCTTCCTGGGCGGTGTGCTCGCGCTGGTGCTGGTGGTGGCGATCGCCCGGGCGGTACCCGGTGCGCCGCTGCTGATGATCGTGCTCGGCGGCACCGTGGTGGGTGCGATGTTCCAGGCGATGGTCTCGTTCATCACCTATATCGCCGACCCCTACAGCGAACTGCCCTCCATCGTGTTCTGGCTGATGGGTTCGCTGGCGACGGCGACCTACACCAAGGTGCTCACCGCCGCGATCCCGGTCGTGGCCGCGGGCGTGGTGGTGCTGGCGCTGCGCTGGCGGCTGAACATTCTCGCGATGGGGGACGAGGACGCGACCGCGCTGGGCCTGAATCCCGCGCGGCTGCGCAATTTCCTGCTGCTGTGCGTCGCGTTGATCACCGCCGGTTCGGTCTCGGTCGCCGGGGTGATCGGCTGGGTGGGCCTGGTGGTCCCGCATCTGGTGCGCATGATGGTCGGTACCGACAACCGGATGGTGCTGCCGGTCAGCGCGCTGCTCGGGGCCGCCTACCTGACCGCGATCGATACCCTCTCGCGCACGCTGAGCACCGCCGAGATCCCGATCGGGATCCTCACCGCCATCATCGGCGCACCGTTCTTCGTGGTGCTGCTGATCCGCAACCGTGCGCGCCTGTGGGGTGCCGATGCTCGAGGCTAGTGCCTCGTCCAGATAGGTTGCGGTTGTAATCCGAGTGTCGGTTTGATCGTCTGGTCGCCGACGGCGATGCTGCCGGTGGAGGTGTTGTCAT
>NZ_JBEXLL010000040.1:0-59093 GCF_040609955.1 Nocardia sp. NPDC004568 | reverse complement strand
GCCCCGCCGGATACCGGCGGGGCCCGCGAAACCGCGGCCGCGGTGGGTCAGGAGGTCAGCGCACCGGCCAGCAGTGGCCAGGATCGGTGCAGGTCGTCCTGCCAGTACCCCCACGAATGGGTGCCGGAGGGACGGAGGTCGTAGACGATATCGGTCCGGCCGAGCTCCTGGGTGCGGCGCTGGAGCGCCCGGGTGCAGTAGTCGACCGCGGCCTCGATTCCGCCGCCGATGAGCAGCTGGTTCCACAGCATCCGCTGATCACCGTCGAGCCGCGGATCGTCGGCGCTGTCGTATCGCCCGGCCAGCCCGGTACCGCTGGTGATGTACATCGGGATATCGGGGAGCCGATGGGCCTGCAGGTACGGATCGTGTTCACGCCATCCCGGGCCGTCGCTCGGGCCCCACATGTTCTCGGGGTCACCGCGGCCCAGACTCACCACCAGGGTCACGAACGCTTGACCCAACGGGTCACTGGTCATCGCACATCCGCTGTAGGCGGCGGCGGCGTGGTAGAGGTGAGGCGCGCGGATGGTGAGGTCGAGCACCGAGGTCGCGGCCATCGAGATCCCCGCGATCGCGTTCCGGCCCGTGGTACCGAAAGCGGAATCGATGACGGGCGGTAGTTCTTCGGTGAGGAAGGTCGCCCACATGTTCCGGCCGTTGTTGCCCAGTTTCGCGGCCAGGCCGGCGTCCTCCTGCTGCCAGTCGGTGTAGTAGCTGAAGGCCCCCTCCTGGGGGATCACCACATTGACGTGTTCGCCGGCGAAGAATTCGGACACGTCGGTCTGCGCGGACCAGGTCGCGGCGTCTTCACCACCGCCGGCACCGTTGAGCAGGTAGAGCGTCGGCGCGGGGGTATCGGTATCGGCCGGGCGCAGGACCTGCAGCGGGATATCACGCCGCATAGCGGGTGAGTACACCGTGATCTCGACCCATCGTCCGGTGCCGGGCGCGAGCGAGACGATATGCCCCGCCGGTGTAGCGGCGGCGCGCGGTGCCGCACCGAGGACGAGAACGAATAGTATTGCCAGCAGATATACCGGCGACGTCCTGCTTCGTGGAGTCATCAATTCGTACACGTGGCTTTCGAGCACGGGGTCCACCCGTCGCGATCGGGTGGACCCCCTTTCCGAACGGCGACCTATTTTCCGGGTGCGGGTGTGCCCCCGCTCAGGGTGATCAGCGCGTTGACGATACTCGTGCCGACACCTCCGGCGCTGGCGGTGCCCATGCCCAAAATTTCCATGAGAGAACCCATGTCGTGCTCCTTGCAGTGTTGAATTATCGGAATTCCGAGCGGAATTTCGGTGAAAGTGGATGTAGCGTTTGCCGAATCAGGCAACGCTTCCCTGGAGGGAACCGATGAAAACATCGAGGAGGCCGTCACCTGCGACGGCCGAACCGAGTGCCGGAATCAACGCCATGAGCAGATCGCTCAACGAACCCATAGTGAACTCCTCGAGAGGGTTGAGACGTCCTCACGGATACGACTTACGCCGGGAAGGACGGCCACAGCCGCAGTGTCCGGCAGTGACCCAGGCAACATAACAAGCGACCAGTTTTCCCGCAACAAATTCCTCTGAATTCGAGTTACACAAAGCTGGCAATCGATCAGCAACCATTCGCGATGCGCTGCGAACTCGACCGGACACCCGAGGTGTGATACGCGACGGGGCCGGCCTGAGTCGCCGAATGCACAGTCGGGACACGAGGAACCGGCACCGGCGGGCGCAGCAATCCGCGGGTGTCTGGGTCGGATACCCCACCGGAATACACCGGCGCCGCGCTCCTACCGGCCGGCCCGGCTCACCCACCGGCTGCGCGCTCCTGTTGCGGCACGCGGGGCGGATCGGATCACGAGCCCCCTCCGGGGTATCGACGGGAACGACACCCGCGCGAGGAGGCCCGGCACACCGACAGACGATGGGTGCCCGGCGAAAAGGCCCATTCACAACGCGGCCGCCGGCCGCACCGGGACCGAGAGCGGGAAACACAAGGCGCTGATATGGCGATGGCTCGGACCCCATCGGTCCGAGCCATCGACGTATCAGCGCACTGTGCGCGGTGGACTCAGGCGAACACCTCGGAGAGATCGCCGTAGAGCCGCTGTTCGGTGCACTGGGTGTCCGCGTCGAAGCTGGCGTACACCGCCCCGGGGATATCCAGCTCCTTACCGCTCTTCAGCCAGTAATGGATACGGATCTCGAAGGTCACCTCGGCGGTGCCGTCCGCGGCGATCTGCGGCTCCATCCAGTGGAAGATGGTGTGCCGGATCGCGGTGGTCTGGTCGAGCACGTACTGGATGGAGGCGGCGGCGGCTTCCCGGCCGACCACGGGTTCGGCATTGGCGAAGGTCAGCTTCACGTCGTCGGTCATCAACTGCACGGCGTCGGCCAACCGGCCGGAGTCGATGTGCTCGTAGTATTCCTCCACGGCCTTCCGTACGGACGTCATCAAACCACTCCTTGCTGAGTTTCCCGAATAGGGAACGGTTTTCGATTACTGCGAGCACACAGTAACGGAAGACCACCTCGTCCGCCGGGGATCGCGAGACGCGCTGGTTCACGGTCCGGCAACGGTTTTCAGGGCCGGCGGCGCGTCTGCAGGCCCACGGATCACCGCGCCTCGGCCGGGGCCCCGAGCGAACCGGACACTGCCGCCCGGATCGCCGCGGCTTCGTGCTCCAGCAGCACATCGCCACCCTGCGTGGCGACGATCGGACTGTACGGGTCCGGCTCGTACGGGTCGCCGAGCATTTCGCGCAGCACCGCCAGCCCGCAGAACGGAACATAGTGCGGGCTGTAACCACCCTCCTGGACGAAAGCGATCCGCCCCTCGCAGAGTTCGGCCGCTACATCGAGCACACGGCGGGTGAGCTGGGCGAATCCGGCACTGGTGACCATCTGACGGGCCAGCGGATCCATCATGCTCGCGTCGAAACCGGAGGCCACCAGGATCAGCTCGGGCCGGAACTCGCGCAGTGCCGGCAGCACGACCTCGTCCATGGCGTGCACGTAGGCTGCGTCACCGCTGGCCGGTGTCAGCGGGATATTGATCGAGTAGCCCTCGCCCGCGCCGGTACCCCGTTCCTCCAGGTAGCCGGAGTTCGGCGGGAAGCACAGGTGCTGATGCAGCGAGATGGTGAGCACCGACGGGTCGCTGTACCAGATCTCCTGGGTGCCATTGCCGTGGTGCACATCCCAATCCACGACGGCCACCCGTTCCAGCCCGAGGACGTCCTTGGCGTAGGCGGCGGCTATCGAGACATTGTTGAAGATGCAGAACCCCATCCCACCGGCCCGGTACGCATGATGACCCGGCGGGTTGACCAGCGCGTAGCCGGTGTCGATGGTTCGCGCGACCACCTGATCCACGAGCTGGATCGCACCGCCGGCGGACAGCGCCGCGATCTCGTAACCGCCGCGCCCGAACGGCGAACAACCGTCACCGGCGTCGCCGCCTTTCGGCTGCAGGCTTTCTTCTTTGATCCGGGCGAGATGCTCGGCGGTATGGACGCGGAGAATATCGGCTTCGGTGGCCGGAACCGCCCGCACCGGTCGCAACCGGTCGAGCAAACCGGAGACGGCGACCAGTTCGTGGAACCGGCGTTTGGTATCGGGGTGGGCGAGATGGTGACCTATCGGCTGGAGTCCGGTGGTCGCATCGGCGGGAAACAGACTTCCCGAACCGGTGTCGGCCCATCCGAACACCGTGTTCCAGACATATCCGATTGTCATGGTCGAACTCCTTGGTATCCCGCTACCCGTTCGCACGGGTGCCGGACGGCAAACCGCGCGCAATCGATCGACAGCGCCCGCTCATCGAGCCACAACCGATCCCCGGCCGCAACCGGAACGCGATACCTGCTGCCACCGGACCCTGCCACGAGCGGTCCACCCGCGCGACCTGCGAGCACGAATCCGGTTGGTACCCATCACCAAGGGCGGCCTGTACGTTCCCATGCTCGGGATGGTTCGAGACCACCGCGGGCAGCGACGCGTCTCCTATGCGTCGCGATCAATCGAGAAAGCCGTCTCGGCTGCCGATCCGACATCAACTCCGAAGCAGGCTGTGGACGGTGGGTTCGGTTTCCGCATCCCTACAGGCCGCGGGCCGCGCAGTCGACATCGCGTTGCGCGAGGCGGCGCGGAAGAGTCGGGCAACGTATCGCTCGACCGGTGCGGAGTTGCGATCCGCGGCCGGTCGGCTACGAGATATCAATGGCCGGTCGGCGCTGAAGATCGGCGCCTTGGCTGCCGCGACCGGAACAGGTCTTGTCGTCCTTCACGGCGATGAGAAGGAGGAGTACGCAGTACCTCCTCGTCGAGGAACCGCCGAAGACGCGAAACGGATCAACAAGTGGTGGAACTCGCTCTCTTCCGCCGAGCAGGAGAAGCTCCTGCACAAAGAACCCGAGCGAATCGGCAATCTGAACGGCATCCCGGTAGCGGTCCGCAGCGAGGCGAACAAACGTGTCAGGAACGCCGATATCCAGCGGGTGGAACGAATTGCCGACGCCGAGGGCGTATCGGCCGAAGCGGTGGGATACTCTGCCGGCGCCATGGTCGTGGCGGACTCAGCGGCAGCGAGTCGATTGCAGGCCGACGATGTTGTGTTGCTCGGGCCGATCAATGCCGATCAGGCGCGAAGTGTGTCCGATTTCCACCTGGGTGATCGCGGAAACGTGTATGTCGGGCAAGCCTCCGACAACCTGAATTCCTCCGGCGGACACTTGATTTCGAATGTCGTTGCTGGTGGTTCCAATCCGCTCGACCCGAATTTCGGAGCGACCCGCATCAAAGCGGAAGCACCGGAGACCGCGCAGTACTCCTCGCCGATCGGCTACAGCGACCAGGCCCATCTGCACTACTTCACCGCCGGCAGTGAGTCACTGTATTCCACGGCGTTGATCGCGTCCGGTAATGCCGACCGCCTGGGAATGAGGGCCGATCAGATCGATGAGCGCCCATTCTGGCCGGACGACGACCCCGAAGCAGATCGGGCGTGCGAGACGATCACTATCACTCGCCCGAGTAGCCGCGCGCCCACCTGGTCCCGCCGCGGAACCATCCCATCCCCGCGGAACGACAGAACGTCGCGTGCACGAACCCGCCGGGTTCGCGGTCCGTGCCGGTCGTCGCCCCGGCGCGGCCGGGCCGCACTGTCTTCGTACGTCCCACAGCGGGGCGGCGGCCGAGTATCTCGGATTTACCGGCCGCCGCCCCGGTAGCTATCGACGAGACAGGCGGCGCGAACTCATCGGTACCGCCGAAATTCTTTCGAAAGCGGGGATCTGCCCGCCGTGGAACGGCGAGAGCAAGTCCGCGATTCTCTCGGTCGCCGGTATCTCCTACGCCTACGACGATTCCGCGGTCCCGGGTGCGAAGGTGATCGACGATTCGGTGCGGATCGGCGGGCAGGCGCTGAACGAGGTCGTGACCTACCCGGTGGCACCGATGATTTCCGGGCCGCCGGCGGGGACGGTCTCACGGTCTTCACCCGCGGCACCGATACGGCGGTCGGTCCCACCGCTCTCGACGCATTGGAGACCTACCTGCACGAGGGCCGCGCCCGAGCCCCGCCTACAGCGTCGGTGAATCGGGTATCGCACGTCGCGAAATACCGGGTGAGCGTCCTCGGCACGTGGATATCGGCAGGTAGGCGCGGCGTCTTCGGAGGCACTCGCCGACCCGACCGGCCTGCCACGGACCGCCCGCGGCTCCCCGTAGGGTCCGGAGTGCTCGATCCGCACGCGTACCACTTCCCACCCGTTCACCGAGAGAGAAGGGGTTACACATGTCGATCCGCACCACCGCCACCGCCGCGCTCGCCGCATTGGCCGTCCCCACCGCGGTCGCCCTCGCGGCTCCGGCGGCCACGGCCCAGCCCGCCGAGGGAGCCGTGGATCAGCAGGACAGTCAACCGGGACTCTTGGGTCTGCCGGGCCTGGTCGACCTCCTGGCCGGCCTCGGTCTGCAACTCCCGGAGGGCGAGGAAGGCGAGCAGGAACCCGGCGACGACCGACAGCTCCCGGGCGACACCGACCAACAGGCACCCGGTGACACCGATCGACAGCTCCCGGGTGATACCGATCAGCAGGGCTCCGGTGGCGTCGACCAACAGAGCCCCGGCGGCGTCGACCAGCAGAGCCCCGGCGGCGTCGACCAACAGGCACCGAGTATCGACCAGCAGAGCCCCGGTGGCGTCGACCAACAGGCACCGGGTATCGACCAGCAGCAGGCGCCCGCCATCGATCAGCAGGGCGCCGCGCAGTACTACGGCCCCGCGGCGTAGCGCCGGAATCGGGATCGGTTCATCAGCCGCCGCCGGGCGGGCGCGGGGCCCCGCCCGGCGGCACTACCCGCCGCGCCGGCGGTGACGACGGACCCGGGCGAGCGTGGACGATATCGACGAGGAAAGGTTCCCGCGGCGGGCCTCGCTCCTCGGTGCCTACTGGATACGGGCCCGCCCGTCCGCGCCCGCACCGACTACTCGGCCGCGACCGCCGACGAGCCGCGCGCCGGATCAAGCGACCGGCGCCGGCCTGCCGCGATCAGGTCGGTGAACCCGCCGCCGCACCCGTCGCCAGGTCCGCGCCCCAACGCTCCACGGCCGCATCGAGGTCCAGGTGGCGGGGCCGCATGTCCTCGGTATCGGGCCAGTCGGCGCGGGGCACCCGCCACATCACCTCGAACTCGTTGCCGTCCGGATCTTTCGCGTAGAACGATTTGGACATCAGATGGTCCGAGGCGCCGACGAGCGCGTCCCGGGAGCGCAGGCGGCGCCCGGCTTCGGCGAGTTCGCCCAGGGTGCCCACCTCCCAGGCCAGGTGGTAGAGGCCGACGCTGCCGGATTGCGGGCCCGGGGCGCGGTCACCGAGCGCGAACAGCCCCAGGTCGTGGTCGTTCTCGGTTTCCGGTGCCCGCAGGAAGGCGGCCCGGCCGGGGATGAGGTGAGCGACGACGAATTGCAGGGTGGAGGTGTAGAAATCGACTGCGCGGTCCACATCGCGGATGTAGAGAACGGCGTGGTTCAGCCTGCGTACGGCCATGGCGGACCCTTCTGTGCGTATCGCGGAAGTCAGAGCGCGGCGACGACGGCGTCGTGCAGGGAGGTGGCGGGCCGGCCCAGCAGCTGAGCCAGCTCGGGGGTGACGGTGGCGAGCGCGCCCTCGGCGATCCGCGTGTCGGCGTCGACGAGTAGTTCGACCAGGAAGCCGGGGAGGCCCGCACCGGTCAGTATTTCAGCGTACTGCGCGGCGGGAAGGTCGGTGTAGGTGACGTTTTTTCCGGAGACGGCCGTCGCTTCGGCGGCGAGATCGGCCGGAGTCCAGGCCGTGTCGCCGGTCAGCTCGTAGGTTCTGCCCGCCTGGTTCTCGGGCGAGGTCAGGACGATCGCGGCGGCCTCGGCCAGATCGGCGCGAGTGGCCCCGGCGATGGCACCCCGCCCCGCGGCGCCGACGAGGGTGCCGCGCCGCACCGCATCGGCGAGGGTGGCGGTGTAGTTCTCGGTGTACCAGCCGTTGCGCAACAGGACGGTGGGCAGGCCGGCCGCGGCGAGCCGGGACTCGGTGTCACGGTGGACCCGGGCCAGGGACAGCGGGTTGGTATCCGCCTCGACGATCGAGGTGTAGGCGACGAGCCCGGCCCCGGCCTGTACCGCGGCGTCGACCACGGCGGCGTGCTGGACGAGCCGGAGGTCGTCGGGACCGTTCGCCGAGACGAACAGCAGTTTGTCCGCGTCGGCGAACGCAGGAGCGAGGGTTTCGGGCCGGTCGTAGTCGGCGACGCGCACCGTCACGCCCCGCGCCGCGAGATCACCCGCCTTGGTCTCGTCGCGGACCGCCACCGCGAGTTCCGCGGCCGGTACCCCGCGCCGCAGCAGGGCCTCCACGGCGAGGCGGCCGAACTTTCCGGTGGCACCGGTGACGACGAACATGTCGAACTCCTTCAGGGGTCGGGTACGCGGATCCGCCCACCAAAGGTACACGGTGAATAGTTAGTGCAAACTATTGGTAAGTGCCCTCCGGTGGTTACCATTGCGGTATGGACGTAGCGGATCCCTCTCCCCCGGACACCTCGACCGCGGCGTTGCCCTTCGATGTCTTCGCCAAGGCGTGCCCGTCGCGGCCGGTACTCGAACACCTCACCGGACGCTGGGGCACCCTCGTGCTGGCCGGCTTGGCCGACGGCCCCCTCCGCTTCGGTGACCTGCGCCGCCGGATCGACGGCGTGAGCGAGAAGATGCTCGCGCAGACGCTGCAGCAACTGGAACGCGACGGTTTCGTCCATCGCGAGGTCCGCCGTGCCATCCCGCCCCATGTCGAGTACAGCCTCACCGGGCTGGGTGCCGAGACCGCGCCACGGCTGCTCGACCTCATCGGCTTCCTGGAAGCGCGCATGCCCGAGGTACTCGCGGCGCAACGACGCCATACCGAGGCACGCACCGACGCCGCTCCCTGACCGGCGCCACCACCGCGGAATCGCCGGGCCGGTCACGACCGGAAGACGGCGCACGCAGCGGCTCCCGGGACTTCGGGCGCCTGTGCGCGAGGCACGACGGAACCACCTTCTGGGGTGGAGTTTGCCGAGTCGGACCGTCGAGCGGGACGAGAACGCCTTCCCGCGGTTCAGGCCAGGTCGATGCGCATTTCGATCAAGCGCAACTCGGGTTCGGAGAAATGCGGCCCGGAGTCCCCGGTCGGCCGGAACCCGCTGCGCAGGTAGAGGTTCACGGCGTGCTCGTTGTTCTCTCGCACCCAGAGCGTGACCGCCGAACACTCGTGTCTCCGGGCCCATGTCAAGGTGGCCGCCATCAACTGATCGCTGATCCCACCGCCACGCGCGTCCGGGGAAACCCATACTGCCTTCATCTCCGGGACGCGGGGGTCGTCGCCGTGCAGAAGCCGGATGCGCCCCACCGGCCTCCCGTCCCGGAAGGCCACGAACGACTCGAGTCTGTCGAAGTCGGCCAGGAATTCCCTTTCGGTCTTCTTCTCCATGTCCGCACGGCGCGACGGGAAGTCGAGTCCATCATGGTCGGCCATGGCCAAGGCGATCTCCCTGTTGATCCGCCATTCGTTCGGCTCCAACCGGCGTATCGCTACCGGGTCGGCCGGTCCGGTGTCACCGGACGGGCGCGCGAGCACCGCACGACCGGATGGCTGCGGATGGTGGCCGACCCCTTTCGCGGCTTCGTCGGCCGCGTCGCCCACCTCGTCGGCCGCCTTCCGTAGCCGACCACTGAATTCCGAATTGGTCTTGCGATGCAGCTGGGCGAGACCGTCGATCGTGTTCTTCACGCCCTGGAACAACTGGGCTCTGGCCCGGGACCACCCCGACACCGGAATCCTTCCGCCGCACGAACGGTGCCTACTGTACTGGTCTGAGAGGTTGGGAACGCGGGCCGCTGGTGGGTGTCCACCGAGTGCGGTGTGGCCGCAGTGGTGGGTGGCCGGACCGAATCCGTGCTCGAACGCGTCTCCTACGACCCCGGCCGCGTCCCCATCGAACACCGCCGCTCCCTGTACCGCGGCGACCGCATGACCTTCACCGCCATCCAGACTCCCTGAAATGGTTCCGCGCGGCATCGATACACACCGATGAAGCATTGATAGCTTTCGCGCATGAAATCGAGAAGAGCATGCGGTGGCACCCTGTCACTCGTCGCCCTGATCGCCGGCCTGCTCGTCGTGTCCCATGCCGCGGCAGCGCCCGATATCGAGTTGACCGTCGCGGAGCCGGTGCGACGCGGCCCGGTACCCGTGATCGCCAACGGATTCCCCGGCGGCAGGTTCGCCCTGCGCAACGAAGAAGCCCGGCTGTGCCTGGCCAGCGAGCCCGGCCGGTACTACGAATTCGACGGCACCTGGCAGCAGCGGGAGTACACCCGGGGCAGCGACCGGGCGAGCGTCACCACCGATCCCGGCCTGGCCATGCGCGGCTGTGACGGGTCGGTGCGGCAGGGCTGGTTCTTCGACTCCAGTGGCACCACCACGTTTTCCGGCGCACACAACCAGCTCGTCAACCTCGTCGCCGAGCAGTCCCGTGGATACTTCGCCCTCTCCTACGGCAGCACCCCCTTCCACGGAGGTACCGATGCGCGGCTGGTCGGCGCCGCGTCGACTCTCGCGGTGAAATGGCAGATCGAGGACGGTTACCTCTTCGAGCAGGGATATCCGAAATCCGTACTCACCTACCTGCCCGAGACCGGGGCACTGAAGATGACTCCGCGCGGGGGTCCGTACCAGCGCTGGCAGCTACAGGCGACGCCGTAGCCCGGCCCGCCGCCGGTCGGGCCCGCAGACCGGCCGGCGCCCTCCCCGAGTAACCTCCCGCGCGCCGCGGGCCGTACTCGGGACCTACGACGCCGATCACTTCACCGTCTACCGCCCACCGGTGGTGGAGCAGATCGTCGCCGACCAGATCAGCTTTCTCACCACCTTTCTCGCACGTCCACGCACCGTGACAACTGACGAGCCCGCGGCCGGCCGTTCCACTAGAGTGCCGAACCGAGGCCGGCAGGCCGTGGCGGAAGTGCAGAGGGTGGCGTCGTGCTGATCCGGTCGGAGGAGATCACGCAGGTCCTTCGACAAGCCGCCCGGAATCTGAGCGGTTGCTTCACGAGAATGGAGGGCCCTGGTGCCATCCACGGCATCAGGCCGTTCGCCCGGCGATTCGAGATCGCGTCCGCCGAACTCTCCCGTTCCGACAGAGGTTTTCGGCCTCTCTCCGGCTCCGACGACCCCGCGCGCTCCTCGCCGGCGCGTTCGAACCGCCGGCCCGACGAGGACGCCGGCGGCGGTCCCGGTGGGGCACAGCTGCCGCGTAGTGGCTCCGCCGACCCGTATCCGAAGATCGAACTGCATGTCCATCTCGAGGGCACGATCCGGCCGGCGAGACTGCTGGACATGGCTCGTCGCAACGGGGTGGCATTGCCCGCGGACAATGTCGAGGCGCTGTCCGCACTGTATCGGTACCGCGACTTCGACCACTTCCTGGAGATGTGGCGCACCACCACCGGCGCGATGCGCACCGAGGACGACTTCCGCCGGGCCGTCCTCGATTACGCCCGCGAGGCGAAGACGCACGGCGTGCGGTACATCGAAGCCACCTTCTCACCGATCAATCGCAACAAATGGGACGGCATCCCGTATCCGGCGATGTTCGACGGTGTCACGGACGGCATCGCCGCGGCGGCCGAGCAGTACGGTGTCACCGTGCGCGCCATGCCCAGTCTGATCTGGGGAGTCGAGCGCGACCTGGCCGAAGAGTGCGCGCAATGGGCCGTGCGCTACCGGGACCGGGGCATCGTCGGGCTGGACGCCGGCGGCAATGAATCGGCGCGCGGCGACGTCTCGGAGTTCGACCGGGCGGTGGCCATCGCCCGTGCCGGCGGATTGGGAATCGTGCCGCACGCGGGGGAAGCCGGAGGGGCGCGCGCCATCCGGGATGTCCTGCGCTGGAATCCGGACGGGCTGCAGCACGGGATCGCCGCGGCCGGCGATCCCGCCCTCATGGCCGAACTCGTGGACCGGGGAACGGTACTCCGGGTGACCCCCACTTCGAACGTCGCCACCCGCGTCGTGGCGGATATCGCCGAACATCCACTCCCCCGGCTGCGCGAGGCCGGTGTCCGCTGCAGTATCGGTACCGACGACCCGGCTCTGTTCGGCACCACCCTCGGCCAGGAATACGAGCTGGCCGAGCGACTCGGTATCAGCCCCGCCGCCGCCTACCGAGCCGGCGTCGACGGATCCCTGTGCGACGACGCCGTGCGGCAGCAACTGCGCGAGGTCGGCGACACGGCGTTCGGCGATTCACCCGGCTGACCGCACAACGGATACCGGCGCCGATCAGAGACTTCCGGACATCCGCCCGTACACGATCAACAGCAGCACATCGAGAGCGGAGATGGCCAGCAGGGCCAGCCACTGCCGGGGCCGGTCCCGGCGCATCACCACGAACGACCCCGTCACACCGAGGAGGCCGGCGGCGCAGTACCCCAGTTTCCAGCCGAGGCCGTCCGAACTCAGACCCATCACGGCGATGATCGAGGACAGCACGAGAGCCGCGACCATCAGTTCATTGCGCAGCCATCCCTCGTCGAGCAGTGCGACAGCCCGCTCGATCGCGGCGCCCACACCGCCCGAACGTCTCGCGCGACGTATATCCCCCATCTACACCCCTTCCGCCTGCTGTCGCGCCTCACGCGACAGGTCTGTGTCTGCCTTCCGGTCCGGAATACGAGATATCCCCGCCCGCCGCGGCGCCCGGGCTGCCGGTCACAGCACCGGGCAGACGGAGCCGAGGTTCAGGCCGGGGCCGACCTCCACCTGCAGAGACTGTTCGCTACCGAGGTTCACGGCGTGCAGTTCGTGCGTACCGGAGACCTCCGGGGTCCATTCCGCGGTGACGGTGCCGGACGCGCCGACGCGGATGGCGCCGGGCGGATCGAACGAACCCTGCTGACTGTCGTAGAAACTGACGAACTCCCCGGGCTCGGCCGTGGCCGTCGCGGTATAGGTGCAGTGGGTGCCGTAGGGCGCGGGCGAGCTGCCCGTGCCGCTGCCCGGCGCCAATTCGAATTCGGTGATCGCGGCGGGCGCCGCGGGCGCGGTGGCCACGAACGCCACAGTCAGCGCGCCCACGGTCGACGCCGCGGCTGTCACAGTCCTGCGAAAGCGATACATCGACAACCCTTTCCAGTGCCAACGGATCGAACGAACTGCTGGTACCACCTGGTCGAGAATGCTCGGGCGGAGGGCCGAGCCGGGGTATCCCGCGCGCGTACGCGGCCCCGGAGAACGCGACCCTCACGCTACCCGTCCGCCCCCGCGACATTCGGCGCTTCCGGCCATTTCGCCACTGACGTCGTGATGTGCGGTGGCGGCGTAACCGCAGGCACCGCACTATTTCCCCGGTCCCGCGCCTTACACGGGCACCCGCGCTACCGTCTGGAGATGAGTTCTTCGCACTGGACCGCGGCCGACCTGCCCGCCTTCGACGGCCGCACCGTGATCGTCACCGGCGCCAACAGCGGCGTCGGATTCGGCACCGCCACCCTGCTGTCCCGGGCCGGCGCGCACGTGGTGCTGGCGGTCCGCGATATCGGCCGCGGTAACGAGGCCGCACGCCGGATCGGCGGCAGCAACGAGGTGCGGCGGCTCGATCTCGCCGATCTGGCATCGATCCGCGAGTTCGCCGACGAGTGGGCAGGTGAGATCGCGATCCTGGTGAACAACGCCGGGGTCGCGATGGTGCCCGAGAGCCGGACGAAAGACGGCTTCGAAATGCAGTTCGGCACCAACCATCTCGGCCATTTCGCGCTCACGAATCGGCTCCTGCCCCATATCACCGACCGCGTCGTCACCCTGGCCTCCGGGGCGCACAAGGTGGGCACCCTCGATTTCGACGACCTGGACTACGCCGAGAGCGGATACGGCGCGGTGAAGGCCTACGGCCGTTCCAAACTCGCGAACCTGCTGTTCACCCTGGAACTCGAACGCCGGCTCCGGCAGGCGGGATCCACGGTCCGCGCGATGGCGTCGCATCCCGGGTACGCGGCCACCGAACTCGGCACCGCCGACCGCAACAGATTCCTGGTCGGCATCGTGCACCTTGCGGGCCGCTATCTCGCGCAAACCCCGGAGAAGGCTGCCCTGCCCACGCTCTTCGCCGCCACCCAAGACCTGCCGGGCGCGAGCTACGTCGGACCCGACGGCCGCGGGGAAATGCACGGATACCCGACCCTGGTCGGACGGTCGGCGCAGGCCAGCGATGTGCGCACGGCGCGGCGGCTCTGGGAGGTCTCCGAGGAACTCACCGGCGTCCGCTTCGGCCTGTCCTGATCCGCTCGGGATTCTTGCCGGGGCCGGTGCGTTGCGACCCGGCCCCGGCGACCGTCCGCGACATAATCGGAATCTCGACGATCGCCGTGCGGGATCGATCAGCACGGGATCTCCGGACTCGCCACGAGGAGGTTCCCGATGTCGTTCACCGAGGAAGAGGTCGCCTACCTGCGCTCCCAGCCGCTCGCGCGGGTGGCCACGGTGGGCCCGGAGGGGCAGCCCGATGTGGCGCCGGTGGGCTACGAGTTCGACGGCACACATATCTACATCGGCGGTCACGATCCGGCGCGGACCAGGAAGTATCGCAATGTCGAACGTGGCAACACGAAGGTCGCCGTGGTGATCGACGACCTCGTGTCCGCCGACCCCTGGACCCCGCGCTACCTGCGCGTCTACGGGACCGCCGAACTCGTGCGGCGTGCGGGGCGGTTCGGGACCGCCGTGTATATGCGGATCACGCCCACGGTGTCCTGGAGTTTCAACCTGGCCGGCCGCCCGTTCGCACCCGGCGATGTCCAGGTGCGGCGCACCGTGCACACTCCGGCCTGAGCACGCCGCGGTAGCGATACCCGTTCGCCGGTCCTCGATCATCGACGGTGCCGACCGCCCCGTTCTCCGCCACGCCCGAACCGATCCGGCCGCCCGTCGGCGCCGGGCACCGTGTCGGATTCATCGCCGCCGTGGTGTCCGGCGCAGCACCGCGAGGTAAGCCGCCGCGGCCGCCCGCTGCGCCGGCACGGCCAGGGGCCCACCCAGGCGCATGAACCGGGTCGCGGGGCGGGAGAACGCGCTGACCACGCCGTACACGACATCAGTGGCCCTGTCGTACTCGACGGCGAACAGTTCCTCCCCGCTCATCGGGTGCCCCGGCAGGGTGCCGTAGGCGAACCCCATCCGGTCCGGCTCGTCCAGTACATACACCACTCGGCACGGCGCGCGCAGGCCGAACCGGCCGATACCGAGCAGGACGGTGACCGCCGTGCCCGGCTCGGCCACCGGCGTACCCGCCTCCCGGAGAATTCCCAGCCCGCGCTGTATCCGGTAGTGCAGCACCGCCGCGCCGAGCCGCCGGAATTCATCCTCGCCGGAAGCTATCCGGCGACGTACCCGCAGGTGACGATATCCCGGCGGTAGCTCACCGCGGGTCGCGCCGAGCTCGGAGTAGGTGAACGCGGGACCGCCCGACGATTCGCTCATAGCCCGATCCTCGTCGCCGCGGACCGTCGACGCGAGACCGGCACCCGAGACGCTACGGAGAGACCGGCTGCAGCACGAGCCCGCGAGCCGACCGAGCGGCCGGCTGCCGAGGCGATCGGCAACGCCACCGATCGCCCTCGACCGGCCATCGGAATGATCGACCATGAGCGCCCGCAGTCGCGTCTCGGCCTGGGGTCGGCATCCCGGCCCTGAGCCTGTATTCATCGGTGGACCCGGCCCACCGGTGCATTCACGATTCGATGATGCCTCATCGGGCGTTTTTCCTGTAGCAAATGAGGGCGGCAGCCGGTCCGGACGCCGGGAAATCCGGTACTCGGACCGCCGGACGGTGTCGTAGCGTCGGAAGGTGCCGCCCATTCCCTTTCCGGACCCCCCGCTGCGTGATGACGAGGTCGAGCTGCGCCCCTGGCTCGAAAGCGATCTCACGCAGCGGTTCCGCGCCTTCACCGACCCGCTCTGCCGCCGGTTCTCGTGGCCGCTCACCGAGCCGCTCACCGAAGCGCATGTGCGGAAACGATTCACCGCGGAAGAACCGGCGCGGCTGCGGGGCGAAGAACTGTGCCTCGCGATCACCCACGCCGCCGATCCGACGGATATCCGGGGCGGCGCCTCCGTGTACGACGCCGGTAGGTCCGAAGGGCGGATGGCGATCGGATACTGGCTGGCACCGCATGCCCGGGGGCGCGGTGTCGCCACCCGCACCCTGCGCCTGCTGGCCGGCTGGGCGTTCGACGCGCTCGCTGCCGAACGCCTCGAACTCACCTGCGGCCCGGACAACCTCGCATCCCAGCGGGTCGCGCTCCGGTGCGGGTTCGTGCGGGAGGGGCTGCTGCGCTCCCATATCCCGTTCCAGGGAGCACGGCGGGACACGGTCGTATTCGGCTTGCTCCCGGGAGAGTTGACGTAGCACAGCCCGCGCGTCAGGCGATCTCCGCGGCCACGGCCGCGAAGGCGCACGCCGCCGCGGAGTGATAGGCGGTCCGGCGGCGGAGGAGTTCCACCGTGCGGGTGGGCGGAGACGGGGTGAGCGTCACCGGATGCAGGTCGGGGTGCGCCTGGGCGATGGCGTCCGGGAGGACGGTGGCCAGCGAACCGCGGCGAACGATCTCCAGCAGAGCGCTGATCGAATTCGCCTCCACCCCGATCCGCGGTGTGATCTCGCATTCGGCGAAGTACCTGTCGATGTGCAGGCGGGTCGCGAAGTCGCCGGTGAGCAGACCGAGGGGCTCGCCGGTGAGCCGGTCGGCCGGTAGGGAACGCGAGGCGGTCGCCAGGCGGTGTCGCGAACCGACGACGAGAACGAGTTCCTCGGTGAACAGCGGTGTGTGTTCGATGCCGGCGGCATGGTCGCCCGCGAAGGCGATACCGAGGTCGATCCGGTCGGCCATCAGATCCGCCTCGATCCGGTCCTGGGTGGTTTCCCGGATATTGATCACGATCCCCGGGTGCGCGGACCGGAACCGGTGGACGAGGGGGCCGATGAGGTAGCTGGTGAAAGTGGGGGTCATCGCGATGCGCAGCCGGCCGCGGGACAGATCCCGGACATCGTGGACCGCGCGTTCGGCGGCGTCGAGATCCCGCAGCGCGAGCCGAGCGTGCTCGGTGTAGGCCTCGCCGGCATCGGTGAGCCGAACCCTGCGGCCCGAGCGGTCGAGCAGGTGCACGCCCAATGCCCGTTCGAGCTGTTTGATCTGCTGGGAGAGTGTCGGCTGCGAGATGTGCAGCGCGTCGGCCGCGCGGGTGAAGTTGCCGTGGTCGACGACCGCGAGCAGGTACCGGAGGTGCCGCAACTCCATCCAGTAACTATAGGTCACATCTATAGAGATGATGAGAACTATCTCTTGGACACTATCCCCCTGTTGGGCATTGTTGATTCGACCGACCGGCGAGGAGGAATCCATGATGCGCACCGTGCGCCCCGGCGCGGCCTTGTGCGCGGCGCTCGCCGCCCTGTCCCTCGCGGCTGCGGCGTGCACAACGGAGCGAACCTCGGCCGCCGAGTCCACCGCGGTCACCGATCCCTCCCGATCGACCCCGCAGCCGGCGCCGCGACCACCGGTCGCCGACCCGGCCCTGGACGCCCGGCTGATGTGGGCGGCCGCGAACAACGACGCCGGACAGGTGCGTGAACTCCTCGCCCGCGGAGCCGGCCTCGAGACCCGCGGGGAACAAGGCCGGACCCCGCTGGTCGCCGCCACCAAGAATCGCGCCACCGCCGCCGCGCGGGTCCTCATCGAGGCGGGCGCCGACGTCGACGCGAAGGACGACCTCCAGGACTCGGCCTTCCTGTACGCCGGAGCGGAGGGCATAGACGACATCCTCGAGCTGACACTGAGCCACGGCGCCGACCTGCGCAGCGAGAACCGCTACGGCGGCACCGCGCTCATTCCGGCCGCCGAACACGGCCATGTGACCACCGTGCGGCGACTGATCGAAGCCGGTGTGAATGTGGACCACATCAACGACTCCGGCTGGACCGCGCTGCACGAATCCATCGTGTACGGCGACGGGTCGTCGCGCTGTCAACAGGTCGTCACCGCCTTGCTCGCGGCAGGCGCGGACCCCTCGATCCCGGACAGCGCCGGTCGCACCGCACTGGACAACGCCCGGCGGCTCGGCCAGTCGGCCATCGTCGAGCTCCTGTCCGATGTCCCGACCACCGGGACGAACGACGAACAACGCTGAGCTCCCCGCGCCGGATCTCCTCCGATGCGAGAACCCCGCCCGACAGTCACCGCCTCGACCGCGGCCGGTGCCGCACTCTCCACCACTTTCCGAGAAGGACCCCCGGTTGTGACCAACCTCCGCAACCTGCTGATCCTGCTGGCCAGAGTCGGATTCGGTGTCGTGTTCCTCGCCCACGGATGGCAGAAGATCGTGACAAACGGTATCGACGCGACTCAGCGGGGATTCGAATCAATGGGCGCTCCCCTGCCCGAAATTTCGGCGATCCTGGCCGCCGCCGTCGAACTCGCCGGGGCGCGGGCCTGATACTCGGTGGCCATCACCCCGATCTGGGCGGTACTGCTCTTCGCGGATATGGTCGGCGCCTACCTGATCAAGCATATGGGCAACGGCCTCTTCGTGAACAACGGCGGCAGCGAACTGGTCATCGGACTCGGCGCGGGTGCCCTACTACTGCTGTGCACCGGCGCGGGCCGGTTCAGTGTGGACGGGTTGCTGGGGGATCGAGTGCCGTGGAACCGCATCGAGTACTGATCCGATCTCCATACGCACCACACTCCTCGGTCACCGACCTCCGCCGGGTGTCGAGCCGCACCCGGCGCTGTCGCCTTACGCGGCGGGAAGCCGACTGACCGCACTGTCGGCGAACGCCGGTACATTCGGTGCGACCTTATCGAAATGGATGATGCCGAACTGCGCGAAAACAGCTGTGCCGGAGTCGATCTGTTGCTGTATCAATTCCGCCGCGTGTGCGTCGCGGCGCATATTGCATGCCAGAGCAACCTTCTGCACGGGATTCTCGGCGATTCCGGTAACCCCCGGGTCGTTGGTTTCCTTCATGAGCCAGTCCTCATCGGTCTTTCGGAACACTCCGGAGAAACCGGTATGAGCATAGTCGCGTGCCATCAGATCGGTGAACGCCTTCCGGGCATCGGCACCCGGAGGAAGGATGTGGGCGAACATATCGAGCGCCTCGTTCAGATGCGCCGTCATATCGAGGCCGGTCCGCTCCTGAGCTGCCAGCCCTTGCGGCATCTGCCGGAGGACGTAATACCCGAAGACATCCTCGGGCCGGTGATCGGCGCGTAGGCCACGAACCTGATCGGCCAGATCTTCCTCCATCGAGATGGGCTCTACTCCTTTTTGTCGCGCTGCAAAGGCGATGGCGCCGACCTCGCCTCGATCGGACTCGAACGCTGACCTGGCATCTCCGGCCTGCGGCGGCACCCGGCCCTCGACGATAACAACGCGTTTCTTACCCTCGGTCGCCGCGAGCCAGTCCGTCAGGCGCTCGATCAACGCCCGGCTCTGCGGCAGGTCGTAGATCTTGTAGTGCACCGTCCCGACGAATACGGAATCCCCGGCGGACACCATCAGGTGCGGGCGCTCGTTCGCCGAATTACCGGCGAGCCGGAGTTGGGTTTCTCCCGCGAGCTCGTCGGTGACCTCGAGTCTTTTCTCCTGGGATCCGTCGAAAGTGTCCGCCCCCGTCCGCAATACGGTCCCGTGGTCTTCGGAGTGTCGCGACAGCGTCCGGCCGATCTGCAGCCCCGCCTCCGTCAGCCGATCCCGCGCCCGCCCGAGACTGCGGGCAACCTCGCCGAAACCTGGCACACGCACCCTTCTCACGTCGGCCGCACACCGTGCGCCGTCATACCGGAATCGGCCCGTCCTTCTCAGTTCAGCGACGAGGGGAATCCGCGCTACTGCCGGTTCCCGCGCTTCCGATGCCGTTCGACAACTGTAGAGAACAACCGTCACCGCCGCCGCCAGGGGTCCGTGCGCAGCGATCTCGAATGATCTGCGCCGGTGAGAGTTCCGAGGCTCCCGCCCCGAGCTCGCTCCGCCTCCGGTAATCGGCCTCGCTCGGCCGGCGGGCTACGCGTTCGCGGAGACCTCCTACCAGCGGCGGCGGCCTGTCCCGTGCGACGCGCTTCAGCCCCGCCCGGCTTCCAATGCTTCGTGCAAGGTGACCGCCCACTGGTGCACGATCTGTTTACGCCGGGCCGAATCATCGGTGAGGACATCGGCCAGCCCCAGCCCGCGGGCGAGGTCGAGGGTGGCCTGGACCAGGTGGTGCGCGACGGGATCGGTGTCGTCTACGCCCAGCGCCCGGACGGCGCGACGGTGCGCGCCGCGGCCGAAACGGGCTTCCAGCGGGACGATGCGTTCGCGCAGTGCCGGGTCGGCGGCGGCGTGGGTCCAGACCTGGAGGGCGGCTTTGAACAGCGTGCTGGTGTAGGACTCGACCAGCCCGGCCACCACCGCTTCGGTACGGGCCAGGCCGGGTTCGGTGACCACCGTGGATACCGCCTGGTCGGTGCGGGTGTCGAACATGTAGGTGAGGGCGGCGGTGATCAGGTCCTCGCGGGTCGGGAAATGGTGCTGGGCCGCGCCCCGGGACACCCCGGCCCGTTCGGCGACCACCGACACGGTCGCCGCTGCCCAGCCCTTCTCGGCCAAGCAGTCGATGGTCGCCTCGAGGAGCCGCTGCCGGGTGGCCCGGCTGCGGTCCTGTTTGGGTTCGTGGGGTGTCGCCATAGCGGCCTATTCTGCCGAGGGCCGCTCGGCGGCCGGGACGGCCCAGCGGGGCGGGCGGCGTTGCAGGAACGCGGTCATACCCTCGATCACTTCCTCGGTGCCGAAGAAGCTGCCCGAGCGAGCGGCCAATTCGTCGGCGGAGCGGTCGAATTCGGCCAGGATCGGCGCGGTGGTGAGCCGTTTGCTCTCCGCGAGGCCCTGTGGGGAGGCTTTGCGCAGTTCGTCCAGTAATTCGGCGGTTCGGGCGGCCGGGTCGTTCGTCGCCAGGGTGATCAGACCGATTCGCTCGGCGGTATCGGCGTCGAACTTCTCTCCGGTCAGGAAATACCGGTCGGCGGCGCGGGGGCTCATCCGAGGCAGCAGGGTGAGCGAGATGACGAAAGGGGCCAGGCCGAGCCGCGCCTCGGTGAGCGCGAAACTGCTGGACAGGCCGGCCACGGCGATATCGCAGGCCGCGAGCAGGCCCATACCGCCGGCCCGCACATTGCCGTCCACCCGCGCGATCACTGGTTTCGGGAGTTCGAGGACGGCGCGCAGCAGCCGCACCATCCATTGCGTACGGATATCGGAGGCGGCGGCGGGGTCGGCGTCCACCGCTTCCTTCAGGTCCGCTCCCGCGCAGAAGGTATTGCCGGTATGGGTGAGGACCACGGCGCGGACCTGCGGGTCGGCGGCGGCGCGGGCCAGGCCCTCCAGCAGTTCGGTCACCAGGCGTGCGGAGATGGCGTTGCGGTTGTGCGGGGAGTCGAGGGTGAGGGTGGCGAACCCGTCCTCGACGGCGTAGTCGACGACCCGGGTGTCGGTTCCGGTCACGGTGGCCCTGCCTTTCTGAGTGGGCCGGCGCCTGCGCCCCGGCCCACCGGTGTTCAGTAGGACTTCGGCAGACCCAGCGAATGCTGGGCGACGAAGTTGAGGATCATTTCTCGGCTCACCGGGGCCACCCGCGCGATCCGGGCCGCGCCGAGCATGGCGGCCAGGCCGTATTCCGAGGTCAGGCCGGAACCGCCGTGGGTCTGGATGGCCTGGTCG
This sequence comes from Nocardia sp. NPDC004568, assembly GCF_040609955.1. Lineage (NCBI taxonomy): Bacteria > Bacillati > Actinomycetota > Actinomycetes > Mycobacteriales > Nocardiaceae > Nocardia > Nocardia sp. NPDC004568. The sequence continues at coordinate 37,771 of NZ_JBEXLL010000040.1, read as the reverse complement.
AGCGCCTTGATACTGGCCTCGGCGGCCGCGTATTTGGCCATGTTGGCGGCCTCTGCGGCGCCCATCTCGTCCCCGGCGTCGTAGAGGGTGGCGGCCTTGAGCATCATCAGCCGGGCCAGTTCCAGTTCGATCTTCACCTGGGCCAGCGGATGCGCGATGCCCTGATGCGCGCCGATCGGGGTCTTCCAGACGGCGCGTTCGTTGGCGTATTCGACCGCGCGGTCGAGGGCGTAGCGGCCCACGCCGACCGCCATGGCGGCGCCCATGATGCGTTCCGGGTTCAGGCCCGCGAACAGCTGCATGAGGGCGGCGTCCTCTCTACCGACCAGGGCGGTGGACGGCAGCCGGACATCGTCGAGGAACAGGGTGAACTGGTGGTCCGGTTCGATGATGTCCATGTCCTGCGGGGTCTTCTCGAACCCGGGCGCGTCGGTGGGGACGATGAACAGGGCGGGCTTGAGTTTGCCCGTCTTGTGGTCCTCAGTGCGCGCGACGATCAGCACCGCCTCGGCCTGGTCGACACCGGAGATGAAGATCTTGCGGCCGGTGAGCAGCCAGTCGTCACCGTCGCGGCGGGCGGTGGTGGTGATCTGGTGCGAATTGGAACCGGCGTCGGGTTCGGTGATACCGAAGACCATCTTGGCCGAACCGTCGGAGAGTTTGGGCAGCCATTCGGCCTTCTGCTCGTCGGTGCCGTACTCGGTGATGATGGTGCCGCAGATGGCGGGCGAGACCACCATGAGCAGCAGACCGGCGCCCTGCGCGGACAGCTCCTCCATCACCAGCGCCAGTTCGTACATACCGGCGCCGCCGCCCCCGTACTCCTCCGGCAGGTTCACCCCGAGGAAGCCCAGCTTCCCGGCCTCGGCCCACAGTTCGTCCAGCGGCTGGTTCTTCCGCGCCCGGGGCAGCACGTAATCGCGGTAGTTGTACTTGGCGGCCAGCGCGGCCACGGCGGCGCGCAGTTCTTTGCGTTCGTCGGATTCGATGAAGCTCATTGCCTACTCCTGGTCTTCGGTGGCGGGATCCACCACGGCGAGAACGGCACCCACGTCGACCTGTTGGCCGACTTCGACATTCACGGCACTGAGCACACCGTCGGCGGGCGCGGCGATGGTGTGCTCCATCTTCATGGCCTCCAGCCACAGGATCGGCTGACCGGCGGTCACGGTGCTGCCGACCTCGGCGGCCAGGCGGATCACGCTGCCCGGCATGGGCGCCAGCAGGGATCCGGTGGCCACCTGGTCGGCGGGGTCGGTGAATCGCGGCAGGCGGCGCGCCGACACCGGGCCGAGCGCGGAATCCACGCAGACCAGATCGTCGTAGCGGGCGACGGCGAACTGCCGCCGGACCGGGCCGTGCGCACCGGGTACCGCCAGTATCACCTGGTCGGGAGCGGCCGAAAGCAATTCCAGGCCGTCGTGCCCGGCGACCTCCACTCCGCTCCGGGTGAACCGGTAGTCGATATCGTGCGTACCGGTGGCGCGGCTCTCGTAGGACTTGCGCTGCGCCTGCGACGGCAGGTTGCGCCAGCCGCTCGGCACACCCGCGACCACACCGGCCCGCGCCCGGTTGGCGGCCGCCTCGGCGAACGCGGCGGCGATGATCGCAAGCTCCTCGTCGTCCGCGCCGGCCAGGGGCGCGGCCAAGGCGTCCAGGCCGTGCGTGGCGAAGAACGCGGTATCGGTATCGCCGGCCAGGAAGGCGGGGTGGCGCAGGACCCGGATAAGCAGGTCGCGGTTGGTGACCAGGCCGTGTATCCGGGCCCGGTGCAGGGCGCCGGCCAGCAGCCGGGCCGCCTCCGCCCGGGTGCGGCCGTAGGAGATGACCTTGGCGAGCATGGGGTCGTAGTGCACTCCGACCACCGAACCGTCGACCACGCCGGAATCCAGCCGGACCCCGGGTCGGTCGAGTAGGTCGAATTCCGCTGCCACCGGGGCGATCTCCAGGCGGTGCACGGTGCCGCTCTGCGGCTGCCAATCCTGCGCCGGGTCTTCGGCATAGAGCCGGACCTCGATCGAATGGCCGTGCGGCGCGGGTGGTGCCGAGGCGAGCCGAACGCCCTGTGCCACCTCCAGCTGCAACTGGACCAGGTCGAGTCCGGTGGTGCATTCGGTGACCGGATGCTCCACCTGGAGTCGGGTGTTCATCTCCAGGAAGAAGAACTCACCGGACTCGTCGGCGAGGAATTCGACCGTACCGGCACCGGTGTAGCCGATGGCGGCGGCCGCCTGGCGGGCGGCCTCGAAAAGACGGTCCCGCATACCGGGTCCCGAATCCGGTCCCCGTCCCGCGTCGATACGTTCCACCAGCGGAGACGGCGCCTCTTCGACGACCTTCTGGTGCCGGCGCTGGATCGAGCACTCGCGTTCGCCGACGGCCCAGATGGTGCCGTGCGTATCGGCCATCACCTGGACCTCGATATGACGGCCGGTCTCCAGATAGCGCTCGCAGAAGACGGTAGGGTCGCCGAACGCTGATTCGGCCTCCCGGCGGGCGCCTTCCAGCTGCCCGGGAAGTTCGGCCAGGTCGCGCACCACCCGCATACCGCGGCCGCCACCACCGGCGGATGCTTTGATCAGCACCGGGAGCTGGGCTTCGGTGACCTCCGTCGGGTCGAGTTCGGCGAGCACCGGCACCCCGGCGGCGTCCATCATCTTCTTGGACGCGACCTTGGACCCCATCTCCTCGATGGCGGCGGCGGGCGGCCCGATCCACACCAGTCCGGCCGCTTCCACCGCGCGCGCGAATTCCGCGTTCTCGGAGAGGAACCCGTAGCCGGGATGGACGGCGTCGGCACCGGTGGCCTGGGCGGCCGCGATGACGAGATCGGCGCGCAGGTAGGTCTGCGCGGGGGTGTTCCCGGGCAGCCGGACCGCGGCGTCGGCCTCGGCGACATGCGGGGATCCGGCGTCGGCGTCGGAATAGACCGCCACCGTGCCCACGCCCATCCGGCGGCAGGAGGCGAAGATCCGGCGGGCGATCTCACCGCGATTGGCGACCAGGACGCTGGTGATGGGCTGCTGCGAATTCGACACAACCGGCCTCACATTCGGAAGACGCCGAAGGATTCGGCGCCCTGGACAGGTGCAGTGTGGATGGCCGAGAGGGCCATACCGAGCACGGTGCGGGTATCGCGCGGGTCGATGACCCCGTCGTCGTAGAGCCGCCCGGACATGAACATGGCCAGCGATTCGGCCTCGATCTGCGCTTCCACCATGGCACGCATCCCGGCATCGGCCTCTTCGTCGAACGCCTGCCCGCGGGCCTCGGCAGCGGCCCGGCCGACGATGGAGATCACCCCGGCCAATTGCGCCCCGCCCATGACCGCGGATTTGGCGCTGGGCCAGGCGAAGACGAAACGCGGGTCGTAGGCGCGGCCGCACATGCCGTAGTGGCCGGCACCGTAGGAGGCGCCCATGAGCACGGAGATGTGCGGGACCTTCGAATTGGAGACCGCGTTGATCATCTGGGCACCGTGTTTGATGATGCCCTTCTGCTCGTACTCCTTGCCGACCATGTAGCCGGTGGTGTTGTGCAGGAACAACAGCGGAGTGTTGGTCTTGTTGGCCAGCTGGATGAACTGGGTGGCCTTCTGCGATTCCTCGGAGAACAGCACGCCGCGGGCATTGGCGAGGATGCCGACCGGATACCCGTGCAGTTCGGCCCACCCGGTGACCAGGCTGGACCCGTAGCGGGGCTTGAACTCGTCGAAATCGGAGCCGTCGACGATCCGGGCGATCACCTCGCGCGGACCGAAGGGGATCTTCAGGTCGGGCGGCACGATCCCCAGTAGTTCGTCCGGGTCGTACAGCGGTTCGAGCACCGAGGTGCGGGCCGCCGGTCCCTGCTTCTTCCAGTTCAGCCGTTTGACGATGCGCCGGCCGATGCGGATGGCGTCCTGCTCGTCGAGCGCGTAGTAATCGGCCAGACCCGAGACCCGGGCGTGCATATCCGCGCCGCCCAGGGATTCGTCGTCGGACTCCTCACCGGTGGCCATCTTCACCAGCGGTGGTCCGCCCAGGAACACCTTCGACCGCTCCTTGATCATCACCACGTGATCGGACATCCCGGGGATGTAGGCGCCACCCGCGGTGGAGTTGCCGAAGACCAGGGCGATGGTGGGGATACCGGCCGCCGACGCCTGGGTGAGATCGCGGAACATCCGGCCGCCGGGGACGAAGACCTCTTTCTGTGTGGGCAGATCGGCGCCGCCGGATTCCACGAGTGAGATCACCGGCAGCCGGTTCTCCCGGATGATGTCGTTGACCCGCAATGTCTTGCGCAGCGTCCACGGATTGGACGTGCCGCCGCGCACGGTGGGGTCGGGAGCGACGATCATGCATTCCACGCCCTCCACCACGCCGATACCGGCGACGGTGCTGGCGCCGACCTGGAATTCGCTGCCCCAGGCCGCGAGCGGACACAGTTCGAGAAACGGGGAGTCCTCGTCGATGAGCAGTTCGATACGTTCGCGGGCGGTCAGTTTGCCGCGTTTGCGGTGGCGGGCGAGCTTCTCGGGACCGCCGCCCGCGATGACCTTCTCGAATTCCGCCTCGACCTCGGCGAGTTTGGCGGTCATGGCCGCGGCCGCCGCGGTGTATTCGGCACTCGTGGTGTCGAGTGTGCTGCGCAGTGTCGTCAAGACTGATACCCCAATCGTTTCGCGGCCAGGCCGGTGAGGATTTCGGTGGTACCGCCGCCGATACCCAGGATCCGCATATCGCGGTACTGGCGTTCCACCTCGGATTCGCGCATGTAACCGAGTCCGCCGAACAGCTGTACGGCCTGGTTCGCCACCCATTCACCGGATTCGACCGCGGTGTTCTTGGCGAAGCAGACCTCGGCGATCAGATCGGTTTCCCCGGCCGCGGCGCGGGCGGCCACGTCCCGCGTGTAGACGCGGGCGATATCGACCCGGCGGGCCATCTCGGTGACGGTGTTCTGCACGGCCTGCCTGCTGATCAGCGGGCGGCCGAAGGTTTCCCGGTCGCGCACCCAGTCCAGGGTGAGGTCCAGGCAGCGTTGCGCGCTCGAATACGCCTGCACGGCCAGCCCGACCCGCTCGCTGACGAATGCCGCGGCGATCTGCAGGAAACCGGAATTCTCCGGCCCCACCAGGTTCGACACCGGCACCCGGACATCCTGGTAGGACAGTTCCGCGGTATCGGAAGCGCGCCAGCCCATCTTGTCCAGTTTGCGGCCCACCGTGAAACCGGGGGTGTCCTTTTCGACCACCAGCAGCGAGACCCCCGACGCCCCCGGGCCACCGGTGCGAACAGCGGTCACCACGAAATCGGCGCGGCAGCCGGAGGTGATGTAGGTCTTGGCGCCGTTGACGATGTAGTGGTCACCGTCGCGGCGGGCCGAGGTGGTCAGATGTCCCACATCGGAGCCGCCACCGGGTTCGGTGATCGCCAGCGAACCGATCTTGTCACCGGCCAGCGTCGGCCGCACCCAGCGGTCGAGCTGCGTGAGATCGCCCGCGGCGATGAGGTGGGGTACCGCGATACCGCAGGTGAACAGGGAGGCGAAGACGCCCCCGGAAACCCCGGCGTAGTGCAGTTCCTCGCAGACGACGGCGCCGTCGATGCCGCTTCCGCCCGATCCGCCCGCGGCTTCCGGGAACTGGATGCCGAGCAGGCCGAGTTCCCCGGCCTTCTTGTGCAGTTCCCGTGGAATCTCCCCGTCGCGTTCCCAGTCGTCCTGGTAGGGCAGGATCTCGCGCTCGGCGAAAGCGCGCACGGTGGCGCGGAGTTCGCGCCGCTCGGCGGTGTTCCAGACAGTACTCACGGCAGCAGCTCCAACGGTATGTCGAGATGACGGGACCGCAGCCATTCGCCGAGCCCCTTGGCCTGCGGATCGAATCGGGCCTGGTAGGCCACGCCTTCGCCGAGTAGACCGGAGATGAGGAAGTTGAGCGCCCGCAGATTCGGCAGCACATGCCGGGTGATCGTCAGGGGGGCGGTCTCGGGTAGTAGTTCACGCAGCCGCTCGACCGTGAGGGTGTGCGCCAGCCAGCGCCACTGGTCCTCGGTGCGCACCCAGACACCGATATTCGCGTCGCCACCCTTGTCGCCGCTGCGGGCCAGGACGATGGTGCCCAGCGGTACCCGTTTCGTCGGTGCGGGTGGCAGCGGTTCGGGAAGTTCGGGTTCCGGGACCTCGGCCAGTCCGAGGGTCTCCGACGGAGCACCCACCAGGACCTTGCTTCCGGCCGGCCGGTGGGCGGTATGCGCGACCTCGGCGGCGTCGACGTATCCCGGGCGGTAGACGCCGTAGGGCGAACCGTTGCCGGGTGGGGCGGTGAAACTACAACCCGGATAGCTGGCCAGCGCGAGTTCGACGGCGACACCGGAGAACGCGCGACCCACCTTGTTCGGATCGGGGTCGCGGACCACACACCGCAGCAGGGCGCTGGCCTGTTCTTCGGTATCGGCGTCGGGGCGGTCGAGCCGGGCCAGGGTCCAGTCCAGTTCGGCCGGACGCTCGGGCAGCCAGGACTCCAGCTGCCGCCGCGCGAGGTCGGCCTTCGCCTCGATATCGAGCCCGGTGAGGATGAACTCCATCTCGTTGCGGAAGCCGCCGAGAGTGTTCAGCGAAACCTTCACCGTCGGCGGTGGCGGTTCCCCCACGACGCCCCGGATCGACACCCGGTCCGGGCCGGCGGCGGCGAGTTCGACCGTATCGAGCCGGGCGGTGACATCGGGGCCCGCGTAGCGCGCGCCCTGGATCTCGTACATGAGCTGGGCGGCCACGGTGTCCACGGTGACCGCGCCGCCGGTACCCGCATGCTTGGTGATGACACTGCTCCCGTCCGCGCGGATCTCCGCGATCGGGAAGCCGGGTCGTCCGAGATCGGGCAGTTCGCGGAAGAACGCGAAGTTGCCGCCGGTGGCCTGGGTACCGCATTCGATCACATGACCGGCCACCACCGCGCCGGCCAGCCGGTCGTAATCGGTACGCTGCCAGCCGAAATGGGCGGCGGCCGGACCCACCACCACCGACGCGTCGGTGACCCGGCCGGTGACCACCACATCCGAGCCGGCGGCCAGGCATTCGGCGATACCCCACGCCCCGAGGTAGGCGTTGGCGGTGAGGGGGGAGCCGAGGCCGAGTTCGTCGGCGCGGCCGGTGAGATCGTCGCCGTCCACATATCCCACTCGGACTTCGAGGCCGAGCCGGTCCGCCAGTTCCCGCACCTTCTCCGCCAGCGCGGCGGGATTCAGGCCGCCGGCATCGGTGACGATCTGGACGTTGCGTTCCAGGGCGAGGCCGAGGCATTCCTCGAGCTGGCGCAGGAAGGTCTTGGCATAGCCGAGGCCGGGATCCTTCATCCGGTCGCGGCCCAGGATCAACATGGTGAGTTCGGCGAGATAGTCACCGGTGAGCACGTCGAGCTGCCCGCCCTCGAGCATTTCGCGCATCGCGCCGAACCGGTCGCCGTAGAACCCCGAACAGTTGCCGATCCGGATCAGCTCGGGATCGACCGCCAGACCATTCATCAGCGGTTTCGCCTCCTACCGCGGCACCGGGCGGGGTCGCCGATATGCGCCCGCGGCTGTCCGCGTACCCGCCCCAGCATCACAGGCGACCGATAAAAAATCAAGCACGCGTGCTTGTTAATATCCGGAGAGCGAGGCGCGGCCCTGAGCAGCGCCGGGAGCAGGCACAATAGGTTCCTGTGTCCACCGATGTCGCCGTAGTTCTGCTGTTCACCCTCGCCGGATTTCTCGTCGGCGGCGCCTACACCACCTGGAAGACCACCCGGCCGCTTGCGATCGCCCTGGGCGTCTGCGCCGTACTCGCGGCGCTGGGCGCGGTGCTCTGGCTGGTCTGAAGCCGGAACGGCCGCGGAACCGGCCCCACCGCCCCTGACCACCCGTTACGGGAATCGGTTCCCAGGTATGTTTCCGAGGCGCCGCCGGGGTCAACACTCAGGGCACGGCGCGTTGCGCAACAGACGGGAAGTCACGGTGAACCAGAGCCCTGGGATGCGACCGGGCTCCACCGGACACCTCCCCCTGGCACCGCCGGAACACGCGCCGGCCTGCCCCTCTGCGCCGGGCACGGCCGGCGCGCCTTCCCGTCCGGAAAAGCGACTCGGTGCCACGCGGGCGCAGCGGCGGGACCACCCGCTACAGCCGGCCCAGCAGGTTCCGCCGCCCGCACCGCTCCGGCGGCGCGTACCGGTCGAGTCCCGCCGGGCTACAGATCACCACAGACGCGCTACAGACGGGGGGTGGTTTGACAGCGCGGCGAGAATCGATCGGTCCTATATATCAGGAGGTTTCGATGCCGGAACGGAAGTCCATTCGTATCGAGGGCGACCGGGCGGGGGATGCGCTTGCCGTGCGGCGGGCGACCGTCGAGGTGCAGCGGGAGAACCCCAACGCGTTCGATTTCCAGTGGGACGGTTACACGGCGGGGAGCGGTGGCCGGAGTGGCTACCACCGGGTGAGTTGCCTGGCGTCGTAGGGCCCGGGACGTGAGAACGGCCCCGGAAGAGACCGGGGCCGTTCGATCCCCACTGGCAGGGGACACGCCGCGGGCGGTATCGGCCCGCGTCGGTAGGTGCAGCGGAATCGGTGGGAAACGAGTTCGCACGCCGGGGCAGCGCGTACTGGGTAGTCTCCGCTGCCATGGATGTAGGGGATGCAGCCGCGATGGCGAGCGCTGGTGTATCGGTTGTCGCGCTGGGGACCGCCATTTACGCCGCCACGAATGCGGTGAAGTCACTCAAGTGGGAGCAGCAGTCTGCGGAGTCGGCGCGGCGCAGTGCAGAGGCCGCTGAGCGGGCGAATCTATTGACCGAGCGAGCATTGCTCACCGGACGACCTACACCGATGGCGGCAGGTAGTACCGGTGAGACGGTGACGTGGGAAGTCGAGCATCCAGGGGGACATCGATACGTACTGCGGAATACCGGGGACGTCATGGCGGAGCATGTCTCTATCGATGCCTCGCAGATCGTGACCATTGCCCGGGGGCTGCCTACTGACGCGGTGGTGCGCCCAGGCGAAGGGTTGGACTTCATGATGGTCGCGACTTGGGGAGCTCCGCTCCCAAACCAGATCTACGTGGAATGGGGCGACCCGGACAACCCGTCACGGGTAGCTGTGCCGATCACCAGTTGATGCAGCTACGGCCTCTCACGAAGAGGTACGAGGGGCATAAGAGGTGGATCCCACCTGGGGGAAGTGTGCCGATACAACGCTACGGTGGAAACCGCCCAAACCGGATCCAACGCTCGTTCTGGGCGCGAATCCCGAATTGGTGCAAGGGCGTCCATCGCCCGACGCTATGTAATCGAGTAAGGAAGTGCAGATGATTTCTGACAAGCGCCTCGGCCGCGTGCTGGTACGCGTCGCAGTTTCGGCCTCGCTCGTCCTCGCGCCTGCCGCGGTCCTGGCGGCCCCCGCTATCGCCACTCCGCTGGTGCTCCAGCCCGCCGACGAGACCGACACGTCCACTGATCAGACCCAGATCAAGCAGGGCGACCAGATCCACCGTGGCGGTCGAGGCCACGGCCGCGGGCACGGGCATAGCGGATCCGCTGGGAGCTGCTGAGCTGTGAGAGCGACTACGGCCACCCGATGACGGGTGGCCGTAGTCGTGCCCGCACTGAGACATCATCGGTGACGGTGACGGCGACACCGATTGCGTGGTTCCGTGGATTCACCAGTCTGGCTCAATTAGTGAATCAGTAGGGCGCTCAACAGGGTCAGAGTCAGGACGACCGAGAGACTCGAAAAGCGTACAGAGATCTCTATGGCCAACCTCCAGCTGATCGAATTAAGGTTAGTGGCCACGGGGCCTTTCTTAGGCATGTTGCTAGTCCAAATCCGGGTCGATACAAATGGAATAATTAGGCGGTCTCCGTAAAGAACTTTTGCGCTTTTCGTCGGATCTTATCCAGTCGCCTCGAGGCCGTACTGTGTCCTTTATATCCCATAATCTTCGAAATTTCCCCGATGCGTGTTTCGCCGCTGTACAGAAGGACGACCAGCTCCCGTTCGCGCTCGTTGAGGATCGAAAGGAAATCGCCCAGGACGAGCTGGTCCACTACTTCGGTCTCTGGGCTTTGAACTATTACACTATCAGTCAACTCAACAAATCTGACCTTGATCCTTGAGCGCTTGCGGTAAAGTTTTCGTTCGAAATCCTCGCGAGCGTATGACCAGTGTGGTGAGAAATCTTCCTCTACTCGATTCGAGCGGATGGCATCCAGTATTCCTTTAAGCCGACCGTCTGCATTGGCTTTCTCTGCGATCTGAGCGGCCACCTTGCTGGCGCAAACTTCGCCAGCCCACACGGGGCCGGAGAGGCGAGGGCTACCAAACGATGCACCGTCCAGTGTTGAGCCGTCGATAAACCGGGCCGGACTATCGAGAAATGGACCTTCAAATAAGAGAGGGAATTCACGCAAGCGCTCTTCGATGACCTCTGTAGCTGGCGGAATCCAAAAGTCCAGGCTGTGTGAGAGTATTTTAATGGAGTCCGTGGATGAGAACCCACCCAAGGGCGTTTGAGGCATGATATAACGCCAAATAATACTCGACCATGCTCGGCTCAGTCTTTCTGAAAAATCGGAAGGAAGAAATCCTGGTGGAGTATCGTCGCGGCGGTATGGGGGCCAGGTTCCTGGTTTAAGCGAGGGTATTCCGAAACGCTCAAGCTTTGCCCGGGGGATAAGATGATACAACGGTGCGTATTCGTGATATCTGACTTCGGTTCGGGGTATGAACATGATGTTGATATCACCCCGGGAAGCTATATCGAAAATCCTCGGAGGAAGCCGATCGAGTCCCGGCGTTCGACGGCGGAATTGCGCCGCTTCCCATCGAAGGTTCCAGTATCCAATTGCCTCGATTTCTCGATCTGACTCCGCATTCCTGGATCGTGATATTGGAACCGAGACATATTCTGGCCGGGTCGGCTCACTTGCGCGGAGGACTCCGTGGTGGAGAGTGAGGGGCTGCGAGCCATGTAAGGCCGGGTGATGCTCGGATGACGCTTGTGGGTCGTCCGGGCCGAGGAGGGGATTCTGGCGGTGCCACGAGTTCAAGACAGGTCCACAGAAAGGCCCGCAGCTTAGCCTCTCGGCGTCGCTGAATACTGAGGTGTATGGCTCTGGGTTGGTGGTCATATGTCTGTTACGGCACTCCGGCTCAACCTCGTGCCCTTCAGGGATTGTGAGTCACATCACTGCTCCGTGTGTCCTGAGTTCTTGCCCAGTGGATCCATTCGGTCGTGGACAGTTCTCATCGCAAGGCTACTGCCCGCAACCCCTTCGGGGCCGAGACCATCCCGAAGGGGTTGCGCCCGAGGGGATTCGAGGTCGCGCTCCTGTCCACCGAAGAGCTGGGCACGCTTGTACCTCCGAACCGAATCGGCTCATCGAAGTAACAGCGCGCCGCCCTCACTCGCCTTGAATTCGATGGTCCGCAATACCGAAATCGAGCCGGTCGGGCTCCGGGCAGCGCGGCTCAGGCGGCCAGCAGCGCAGCCTTCAGTGCACGCGCCGCGGCCTCCGGGTCCGCGGCGGCGGTGATCGCCCGCACCACGACCACCCGTTCGGCGCCCGCCGCCAGAACTTCCGGAAGGGTCGCGCCGTCGATACCCCCGATGGCGAACCATGGCCGGGTCGGCGCCGATTCCGCGGTCACACGCACCAGATCCAATCCGGCGGGGGTACGCCCCGGTTTGGTCGGGGTCGCCCACACCGGACCGGTGCAGAAATAGTCGAGGTTCTCCTCACCCGCGGCCAGCCGGGCCTGCTCCCGGTCGTGGGTGGACCGTCCGAGCACCACATCGGGGCCGAGGATCTTGCGGGCGTACCAGGGCGGCAGATCCTGCTGGCCCAGGTGCAGCACATCGGCGCCCGCCGCCAACGCGATATCGGCGCGATCGTTGACCGCGAGCAGCGCGCCGTGACGGCGGGTCGCGGCCTTCAGTTCGGCGAGCGCCGCGAGTTCGCCCCTGGCCTCGAGCGGACCGAACTGCCGTTCCCCGGGCGAACCCTTGTCCCGGAGCTGGATGATGTCCACGCCGCCGGCGAGGGCCGCTTCCGCGAACTCGGGGAGATCCCCCTTCTCCCGGCGGGCGTCGGTGCACAGGTACAGCCGGGCGGTGGTGAGGCGGTCGCGCGGGGGCAGCGGTCGGCGAGCGGAGGACGGTTGCACAACTGCCACGGTAGCCGCGCTAACGTGGAGAAGTTGCAGGAGGTGGAACGTAGTGCGAACATGCGCGCGCTCGGCGCGGGCGGCGAGCCGGACCCGACCGGCGCGATGTAGCCCGGCGTCGATCCATCGATCCGGCCGTACCGCCGACGCGCTCCACCGCGGGCCCCGGAGGAGGTGGCGCAGGTGAGCGAACCGGCCACCGATACGACCCTCGCCGTCGTCGGCGGTGGGGTGATCGGACTGGCTGTGGCCTGGCGGGCCGCTGCGGCGGGCTGGACGGTCGGCCTGTTCGATCCGGCGGTGGGTAGCGGTGCCTCCTGGGTGGCCGGGGGGATGCTCGCGCCGCTGTCGGAGGGCTGGCCCGGCGAGGACGCGGTACTGGAGTTCGGTGCCGCCGCACTGGCCGCCTGGCCGGACTTCGCGGCCCGTCTCGAGGCCGTCACCGGCGTGGACGTCTTCGTCGCCACCGAAACCCTGACGATCGCCCAGGACGCCGCCGATGCCGCCGACCTGCGCACGGTCGCCGAATGGGTCGGCGAGCGCGGTCACGAACTCCGGATACTGGACCGGGCCGGGGTCCGGGAACTGGAACCGGCGCTGGCCCGTACGGTGCGTGCCGGGCTGCTGGCGCCCACCGAACCGGCCATCGACAACCGCCGGCTGCTGACCGCGCTGCGCAAGGCCGTGGCCGAAGCGGGGGTGACCGTACACGCCGACCGCGTCCGCGACCTCACCGAACTCGATCACCGGCAGGTGGTCCTGGCCGCGGGCGCCGCCTCGGCCGAACTGTGGCCCGGTCTGCCGGTCCGGCCGGTGAAGGGCGAGATCCTGCGCCTACGCCACCGGCCCGGCGCGCAACCGCCGCCCACCCGGGTCGTACGGGCCCGCGTGCACGGCCGACCCGTGTACTTCGTGCCCCGCGCCGACGGCCTGGTGCTCGGCGCCACCCAGTACGAGGCCGGTTTCGATACCGCGGTCACGGTCGCCGGGGTCCGCGACCTGATCGGCGACGCCGAAACGGTGCTGCCCGGTATCGGCGAATACGAACTGCTCGAAGCCGCCGCGGGCGCGCGACCCGGCAGCCCCGACAATCTTCCCCTCATCGGGCGGTTGTCCGACCGTGTGATCGCGGCCACCGGACACGGCCGTAACGGCATGCTGACCAGCGCGCTCACCGCCGAAGCGGTGGTCGCCGAGCTGAGCGGGCGACCGCTGGCCGCGGCCGCGGCGGCCGATCCGCACCGGTTCACGGCATCCACACCCTCAGGAGGTAGTCGATGACACAGTCGTCCACACAAGGCCCACCGGCGCACGGATCGCCCGTGCCGATCGGGGTCACGGTGAACGGGATCGACCACGAGTTCGCCGAACAGCTCACGGTGCGCCAATTGCTGGAACGGCTCGAACTGCCGTGCCAGGGCGTGGCGCTGGCGGTCGACGGCGCCGTGTTCCCCAAATCGCGCTGGGACGAACCGGTGGGTCGCGGTTGGGAGATCGATGTGCTCACGGCGGTCCAAGGTGGCTGACGAAGCGCTGCGCATCGCCGACCGCACCTTCGGTTCGCGGCTCATCATGGGCACCGGCGGCGCGGAGAACCTGACCGTCCTGGAGGAGGCGCTGCTGGCCTCGGGGACGGAATTGACGACGGTCGCCATGCGGCGGGTCGACGCCGCGGGCGGTACCGGCGTGCTCGACCTGCTCAAACGGCTCGATATCGCGCCGCTGCCCAATACCGCCGGCTGCCGCACCGCCGCCGAGGCGGTACTCACCGCCCGGTTGGCGGCCGAGGCGCTGGATACGAACTGGGTCAAACTCGAGGTGATCGCCGACGACCGCACCCTGCTGCCCGACGCCGTCGAACTGATCGACGCCGCCGAACAGCTGGTGGACGCCGGTTTCACCGTGCTGCCCTACACCAACGACGATCCGGCGCTGGCCCGGCGGCTCGAGGACGCGGGGTGCGCGGCGGTGATGCCGCTGGGCGCCCCGATCGGCACCGGTCTGGGTATCGGCAACCCGCACAATATCGAGATGATCGTGAGCCGGGCCCAGGTGCCGGTGATCCTGGACGCCGGTATCGGCACCGCCAGCGACGCCGCGCTCGCCATGGAACTCGGCTGCTCCGCGGTGCTGCTGGCCACCGCGGTGACCCGGGCCAAGCATCCCGCGCTGATGGCCGCCGCCATGGCCGACGCAGTGCGGGCCGGCTACCGGGCGCGGGAAGCGGGGCGGATTCCCAAGCGGTTCTGGGCCCAGGCGTCCTCACCCGGGCGGTAGAGCCCCGAGCCCGACCCCTCGCGGGTGGGTGCCAAGCCGTAGTGCGGGTCATCCTCCAGGATGGGCGGGCCCCGGCCGTTGCCTGGCTCGAGTGCTTCCCAACTGCTGCCAGCCCTGGTGGGGGACAGTGGTATCCGGGTTGCTTGACCAGATACGGAAACCTCGCGGAAACCCTCGAGCGTTCCGGTGTGGCGTCGCGTAGAAGGGCACGTAGTTACTCGTTGTCAGCATCCTGGCCGCCGCCGCAGCTCCGGTGCTGGAGCAATGATACCGGCTCTTGAAGATGCTTCAGTGCTCCGGCGGCCGCCGGGAGCACTGGCTAGCTCAACGGCGGCCTGCCTTCAGCTCCAGAGCCAGTCTGCTGATATCCGATCCGGTAGCAGTTGGCCGATCGGGTGGACAGGTCCATCGCGGACGACAGCGGATTATCAGTGACGGGGCGTGCCGTTCTCGTGTGCGACAACCGTCCTTGACCAGCACAGCGGAGATGAGGTTGTCGGTCGCTGCCATAGCGGGGAATATTGCTGCGCCGTACACCGTGTATCTGTCGAAGAACTGGTCGGAGAACCGGCGTCATCGAGTGCGAGGCTGCTGCTGGAGCGATTCACTGGCCGACGCCGCACCACGCGACGAAACCGCGCAGGCTCTCCGTGCTCCGTGCTTCCTGCCGGGCCAGCACCCGTACCGTCTCATGCACCATCGGGTGGTACCGGGTCTGTGTCGGCGCGATCTTCCGGGCCGTGTTCAGCGCATCGAGCGTCTTCGCCCGGTCGCCGTGCAGGAGAAACCCCCGTGCCAGGTCGATGTACAGGTGCCCGGCCCGGGACTTCGGGGTGTTCGCGGGAAGTATGAGGTTCTCGGCGCGTTTGATCGCCTCGGTTCCGTCAAGCATTTCCACGGCCAGCCCGACCGCCCAGATATCCGTGTTCGCCCGGCCGAAGTTCATCACCGGATCATGGAAATCGGCGGACCCAACCCGTGCGGCCACAGATCGCGCCTCGGCCAGATGAGTGTCCGCAGCGTCACGGTCACCCGACCGGGCCGCGCCCAAGCCGGATTGCAAGTGCAGGGTTCCCCACGAAATCAGGCTCTCGAGGTCCGCTCCGTCAATCGCGGACTCGAGGTCATGACGGCACTGCTCCAGATAGGCCAAGGCAGTATTCCAGTCACCGGCCGAGGTCAGCACCGATGCCCGATGGAACTGCGCGCAGGCCATCCACAACCGCGACCCGGACAGCGATGCCGCCCAGGTCATGCGCTCGACAGCCAGCGTGGCGAGGTCGGTGTAGCCGAGCTTGTGCGCCAGACTCCGTGACGACGTGTACAGCTCGCACAGCAGCAGGAAACCCTTCTCACGCTCCCGTCCCTGTGTGCTGTGGACCAGGGCGCGCACCTCGGTCAGCAGCGCGGGCAAATCACTGGACAACCGATAGAAGTTCGTTTCCCGCCGGTGCTTTCGGATCTGCGCCACATCCGCAGCGATCGCCGCAAACGGACGCGGCTTCACCCCGGCCGCCGGGAGATCGTGCGCCGCGAGCTCCACGCGGATCACTGCGATACCCGCGGCCACGTCACTCTGTTCGGTCGTGGTCCGCGGGTACGGCTGCCCCAGCAGTTCGGCCGGCGACACCTTCAGGGCGCGTGCGCACGAGGACACGAATGCTGAACTGGCCGGGGCACGCCCCTGTTCGACCGCGCGCACCAGCGACACCGAAATGTGCGCTTCCCTGGCAAGCCGCGGCTGCGACCACCCCATCAATTTCCGCATCTCCGCTACGCGTTGGCCGACGCCCACCTGTGTGCTCATCGATCCCCATCCTGTCTCAGCCCCTGACAACAGCATGACAAAAACCCTTGGTACTTCACGGGGCCCGCCAGGTTGAAGCTGAAATCAGCACCCGGCCCGGGTTGAACCCCGACGCCCGAGCCGGGTGCCTTCCAACTGTCGGGGTCGGGGGATGCAGGGGCGCGCAATGGTTGGAGAACTGCCGAGGGCAATTGCGGTGATCCGCAAGGACATCCAGGGGAACGGGGTCGACGTCTTCCGGGTCGCTGACCGACACGGCTACCGCCTCGTGTGGACAGTCCGCCTCGATACGGGCCCGCTGGCAACCGCCCTGATCATGGCCGGCGCCATCATGGAACATTGCGCGGCCGCGGTGGTCGTCCCCTCATTCGAGCACGCCGACGCGGTACGGCACGCGATCACCGAGCACGCTGCTTTGGTCACTCCGGTGTGTGTCTACCCTCGCGGGCAACGCTGGCCGGTCGTGCAGCTGTGACGGGCCACGGTCTCGCTCTGGTCCTGCTCTCTCTCGGGTTGGTCGGGTTCACCGTCGCGCTACTGCGAGGACAGTGACAACCTGTCACCTTCGCGCAATAGGGCGGACTTTTCGTCGGCCGGGGTACCGCTCTTCCGCGTACGCCCTGTCGCCCAGCTCGCCGACCTCGACAACCTTGTGGGATCCCGCACGATGGCCGGTACTCAGTGGCGAGTACCCCGGCTACGTGTCACAGGTTGTCACCATCCCGTTTATTCAGAGCCGTTCAGCACAGTTCGATAACGGGTGAATTTCCGGCGTGCGGACCTACCCGTACGGACTTGTACCCACCGGAACGGTCGTACGTCATCCTCCAGGATGAGTGCGGATGGCGACCATAGGGCGACGCGAGCCCATCGCGGATAGGGCATGCTGGTCGGCATGATCGAAGTCCGGGGCTTGACCAAGCATTACGGGCAGACCGTCGCGGTCCAGGACCTGACCTTCACCGTGCAACCCGGTCAGGTCACCGGGTTCCTGGGACCGAACGGCGCCGGTAAATCCACCACCATGCGCATGATCCTCGGTTTGGATCGCCCCACCGCGGGAAGCGCACTCATCAACGGCAGAACGTACGGGCAGCTGAAACACCCGTTACGCGAAGTCGGCGCGCTGCTGGACGCGAAATGGGTACATCCCAACCGTTCGGCGCGCGCTCACCTGGAATGGATGGCGGCCTCCAACGACCTGCCGAAGTCCCGGGTGGAGGAGGTCCTGCGACTGGTGGGCCTGTCCGAGGTGGCGGGTAAATCCGCCGGCGGATTCTCCCTGGGCATGTCGCAGCGGCTCGGCCTGGCGGGCGCCCTGCTCGGCGATCCGAAAGTCCTGCTCTTCGACGAGCCGGTCAACGGCCTGGACCCGGAGGGCATCCTCTGGATCCGGCGGTTCATGCAGCGACTGGCCGCCGAGGGCCGCACCGTCCTGGTGTCGAGCCATCTGCTCTCGGAGATGTCGCAGACCGCCGAGCACCTGGTGGTCATCGGCCGCGGCCGGCTCATCTCCGATTCCACGACCGCGGAGTTCATCGAACGCGCGTCGGAGTCGTCGGTGCGGGTGCGCAGCCCGCAGCTCGACGAGCTGCGCAGCCTGCTCACCTCGAACGGGATGACGGTGAAACAGAACGAGGGCAACGCCGACGGCGCGGCGCTCGTGGTCAGCGGGGTCACCAGCGACGCGGTCGGCGCCCTGGCGGGTGACCACAACATCACCCTCTACGAACTCGCCCCGCAGCGGGGCTCGCTGGAGGAGGCGTTCATGCGGATGACCGGCGGGGATGTCCAGTATCACGGTGAGGTCGGGCCGCAGGGTGACGTGGCGGCGGCCCCACCGGCGGCCGTCCCGGCCCAGCCGGTCGAGGCCGAGGTTCTCGGAGGTACCAAGTAATGGGTGTGATCGCCGCGGAACGCATCAAACTCACCTCGACCCGCTCGCCGTGGTGGTGCTCGCTGATCGTGGTGGGCCTGGCGGTCGGCTTCGCCGCACTGTTCGGGTTGATCGGGCGGATAGCCGCCGACGACCCGCAGGCCTCGGGCGCCCCCGCGCTGACCGTGGACACCGCGTTCCTCGGGATCAGCGGGTTCGGGGTGATGGTGCTGGCCATCATGGCCACCCTCACCGTGACCAGCGAATACCGGTTCGGGATCATCCGGACCACCTTCCAGGCCGTGCCCAACCGCATGCTGGTGATCGGCACCAAGGCGGGCCTGGTCGGGCTCTACGCGGCTGCGCTCACCACGGTGCTGGCCTTCGCCGCGTACGCGGTGGCCAAGGCGGTCGCCGGGGACGCCGGGTCCACCCTGATCCTCGAGGGCAACTGGCGTGCCCTCTACTCGATACCCGTGCTGGCCTTCCTCAACGTGGTCCTGGCCATCGCCATCGGGGTGCTGGTCCGGCAGTCGGCGGCGGCGATCTCGTTGATCGTGCTCTGGCAGCTGATCATCGAACCGCTGGTCGGCGCACTGGGTAAAGTAGGACGTGAGATCAGCGCGTTCCTGCCGTTCCAGAACGCGAGCCGGTTCGCGCTGATGGACGAGTCGATGGCGTCGGGCAACTGGCACTGGGGTGTATGGGGCAGCCTCGTCTACTTCATCGCCTTCGTCGCACTCGTCACCGGTGTCGCTCTGGTGGTGGTCAACCAGCGCGACGCCTGACCGAACCGCCCGAGCCGCTTCCCTCGCCGCTCGGGTAGTGGGTAGCGCGGCCTTGTCGGGAGGATCGCGCGCCCCGCACGCCGGCGGCCACTGCCCGGTCGTCGGAGTGCACTTACCACCGGCCCGGTGCGCGACGCATCGGGCCGGTGGTCGTGATCACGCAGTGTGGTTGTTCACCCCGATCGCCCGCGCGGACGGCCGGACTCTTCACGAGTTGCCAAATATCTGTAACCAAGCGTTCACCGACCACCCGCCGGTCGTCGCTACGATCGGGGTCAGGCACCGAACGTTTTCCATCGGCGGACCCAACGGCGTGCCGCACTCCTCCGATAGAGAGGCGACAGGTGACGATTCTCAGCGTTCCCCTCACGTCCGATTCCCTGAGATACCCTCGGGGCGTGAACGAAAAGCCCTCCGGCCGTGCCGTACCGGAGCCGGAGGTCGACAGCGCCGCCGCGCCGGGCGCCGATCACGCCACCACCGACGAGCCGGCGGTGGGGCCGGCTCCCGAGAACGGCGCCGCCGACGACGCGGTGCGCCGTGTCCATCCGCTGTCGGCCCTGATGAGCGTGGCCAACCAGCGCCCGGATGTGATCGAGGTCCTGCGCCGGGCCCGGCAGCAACTGCCCGGCGACCCCGCCTTCGGTGACCCGCTCTCGGTGACCGGGCCCGGCGGCGCCCGCGCGGTGGCCCGCGCCGCGGACCGGCTGGTGGGCGACAATCCCAGTGCGGCACGCGAGATCGGGTTCGGCGCATTACAGGTCTGGCAGGCGATGCTCGAACGCCTCGGTCGCGGTAAGGGCACCGAGGAGATGACGGTGATGTTCACCGATCTGGTGTCTTTCTCCTCCTGGTCGCTCACCGCGGGTGACGAAGCCACCCTGGAGCTGCTGCGCAAGGTGGCCAAGGCCATCGAGCCTCCCATCGCCGAACGCGGCGGCCAGGTGGTGAAACGGATGGGCGACGGCGTCATGGCGGTATTCCCCTCCGCGGACCGGGCCGTACAGGCCGCGATCGCCGCGAAACGCAATCTGGCCGAGGTGAGCGCGGGCGACTACCGGCCCCGGATGCGGATCGGCCTGCACACCGGCTCACCGCGGGAAATCGGCGGCGACTGGCTGGGGGTGGACGTCACCATCGCCGCCCGGGTGATGGAGGCCGGCGGCAACGGCAAGATGATGGTCTCCCACACCACGCTGGCCGCGCTGCAACCCGAGACCCTGGCCGAACTCGGCCAGATCGCCCGCCCCTACCGCCGCAGCTTCTTCGCCGCGCCGCTGAGCGGGGTACCGGAGGACCTGCGCATCTACCGGATCAGCTCGGCCTGAGCGACCCGGTCGTCCGTCCGCGCCGACCGGCGCGGCGTGCTCGATTTGCTCGATCTGCTGGGCACGTCGCCGGCGCCTCGTGCGTCGTGCGCGTGCCGGCCCCGCTACGGGGAGACGAACAAGAGCCGGTCGATCTCCGGGATCCAGCAGTCGCGCGCGATATCGCGGTTGTAGTTGGCGCGGAAGTAGGCGATCAGATCCGCGATACCCGGGTGCGGGTCGGTCCGGTCCCACAGCAGCGCGTGCGGGTAGGCGGGGGTCGGGTCGACGATCGGCACCCGGCGGATATGGGGGTGCCACGGGGATTCGAAACCCTCGGCGCTGAAGGTCGCGAGGGTGTCCGAATCGGCGATGTGCTCGATCACCATCGCGATCGGCGCCGGCCCGCGGCCGGGGGCGACCTCGGGGAACAGTTCGGACCGGCGGCTGCTGTCGATCACGACGCCGCAGTACCGGCTCAGTTCGCGGTAGTAGTCGGTCCACTCCGATTCCACCGAGGTTCCCGGCACCCACACCGTCACCCCGGCCAGTTCGGTGAGCGAGACCGCCGCGCGTCCGGCGAGCGGATGATCCTTGCCGACCAGCAGATGCAGCGGGTCCAGCAGGAACGGGACGGCCGCGATCCGCGCGGGCAGCGGCCGGGGCCCGCCCGCGGCGCGGGCCACGGCCGCATCCACCCGGCCCGCGACCAGGGCGTCCCGGGAGGTGACGAAGGCGTTGGTCAGCACGATCTCGGTATCGCGGTCGGGGTGGCGGCCGAGGTAGTAGCGCATGGCCCGCATTTCGGTCGCGCGCTCGCCCAGTACCGCCACCCGCAGCGGCCGCGGCCGCCGCACCACCGTGGCCACCGCTTCGTCGGCGACGGCGAGCAGTGCGCGCGCGTGCGGCAGGAACCGGGCGGCGGGTGCGGTGGGAGCCGCGCCGGTGCGTATCCGGTCGAAGAGGTCGAGGCCGAGCTGGTTCTCCAGCCGGGCGATCCGTTTGGACACCGCCTGCTGGCTGATGCCGAGCAGCGCCGCGGCCGCACTGAACCGGCCTTCGTCGGCGACGGCGACGAAGGCCCGCACCGTCGCCAGATCGAGCTCTCCCACCCCACCTCCTGATACATCCATCGGTTGTCCCCGCTGTCGTGCCGATTGTTCGACTCGGCGCTTCCGAACTGGTCATATGTAGCCGGAAGCAACCTTATCGGCCTGCCCGATCAACAACCGAATCGGTCGCGGGCCGGTTCTACGGCACGGGGTCAACGATGACGGGCGCGTCTTTCGTACATCTGCACAACCACACCGAGTACTCGATGCTCGACGGTATGGCCAAGGTCGGTCCGCTGTTCGCGGAAGCCGAGCGCCTGGGCATGCCGGCGGTCGGGATGACCGATCACGGCAATATGTACGGGGCCGCGGAGTTCTTCCGGCAGTCCCGGGATTCACCGGTGAAACCGATCATCGGTATCGAGGCGTATATCGCGCCGGAATCCAGGTTCTCCGGCACACGGGTCTTCTGGGGCGAACCCGGACAGAAGTCCGATGACGTCTCGGGGTCCGGAGCGTATCTGCACATGACGCTGTTCGCCGCGAACGCGGTGGGACTGCGTAATCTGTTCCGGTTGTCCTCGCGCGCATCGTTCGAGGGACCACTGGGGAAATGGCCGCGGATGGACGCCGAACTCGTCGCCGAACACGCCGAGGGAGTTCTCGCGACCACGGGTTGTCCGTCCGGCGAGGTCCAGACCCGCCTGCGGCTCGGGCAGTTCGACGCCGCCTACGCGGCCGCGGGCGCTGGCGCGATATCTTCGGCCCGGACAACTTCTTCCTCGAAGTGATGGACCACGGGCTGACGATCGAACGCCGGGTCCGCGACGATCTGCTCGCCGTCGGCCGCAAGGCCGGGCTCACCGCCCTGGCCACCAACGACTGTCACTACGTACTACGGCAGCAGGCGGCGGCGCACGAGGCGATGCTGTGTGTGCAGACGGGCAAGACGCTGTCGGATCCGGCGCGGTTCCGGTTCGACGGTGACACTTTCTACCTCAGATCCGCGGCCGAGATGCGCGACCTGTGGGACGTGGAACTACCCGGCGCCTGCGACGCCACCCTCGCGGTCGCCGAACGCATCGAACCGTACGACGAGGTGTGGGAATTCCGCGATCGGATGCCGGTGTTCCCGGTGCCGGAAGGTCATACCGAGGACAGCTGGCTGCGCCGCGAGGTGGACGCGGGTCTGCGCTGGCGTTTCCCCGCCGGTATCCCCGGCGGTTACCGCGACCGCGCGCGGTTCGAGCTGGACATCATCCGCGACAAGGGCTTCCCCGCCTACTTCCTGGTGGTCGGCGATCTGGTGTCACACGCGCGCCGGGTCGGTATCCGGGTCGGTCCCGGGCGTGGTTCGGCGGCGGGGTCGCTGGTGGCCTACTCGCTGGCCATCACCAATATCGACCCCATCGAGCACGGACTGCTGTTCGAACGGTTCCTCAACCCCGAACGCCCGTCGGCACCCGATATCGATATCGATTTCGACGACCGCCGCCGCGGCGAGATGATCCGCTACGCCACCGAGCGCTGGGGCGCGGACAAGGTCGCCCAGGTGATCACCTTCGGCACCATCAAGACCAAGGCGGCCATCAAGGACGCCGCCCGCGTCCAGTTCGGCCAGCCCGGGTTCGCCCTGGCCGACCGGCTCACCAAGGCGCTGCCGCCCGCGGTGGCGGCCAAGGACATCCCGGTGGCCGGTATCACCGATCCCGGCCACGAACGCTACGGCGAGGCCGCGGAGGTGCGGGCACTCATCGAGGCCGAACCGGATATGCGCCGCATCCACGACACCGCGGTCGGGCTCGAGGGGATGGTCCGCGGGGCCGGGGTGCACGCCTGCGCGGTGATCCTGTCCAGCGAACCGCTACTGGATATCGTGCCGCTGTGGAAACGCCCGCAGGACGGGGCGGTGATCACCGGCTGGGACTACCCGTCGTGTGAGGCCGTCGGCCTGCTCAAAATGGATTTCCTGGGGTTGCGCACGCTCACCGTGATCGGTGACTGCCTCGACAATATCCGCGGCAACCGCGGTATCGAGATCGACCTGGACACGCTCGCTCTGGACGACGGACCCGCCTACGACATGCTGGCGCGCGGCGACAATCTCGGGGTGTTCCAGATGGATTCGGCCGGGATGCGGGAACTGCTGCTGCGGATGGCTCCCACCGAGTTCAACGATCTGGTGGCCTCCAACGCCCTCTACCGGCCGGGGCCGATGGGTGTGGGGGCGCACTGGTCCTACGCCGACCGTAAGAACGGGCGGGAAGCGGTGACGCCGATCCATCCCGAACTCGACGAACCGCTGCGCGCGGTCCTCGCCGAGACCTACGCGCTGATCGTCTACCAGGAGCAGATCATGCAGATCGCGCAGCAGGTCGCCGGATACTCGCTGGGCCAGGCGGATCTGCTGCGCCGGGCGATGGGTAAGAAGAAACCGGAAGTGCTGGCCATGGAGTTCGAGAACTTCCGGGACGGTATGCGCGGCAACGGCTACAGCGACGCGGCGGTGACCGCGCTGTGGGAGGCGGTACTGCCGTTCGCGGGGTACGCCTACAACAAATCGCACGCCGCCGGTTACAGCCTGGTGATGTACTGGACCGCCTACCTCAAGGCCAACTACCCGGCGGAGTTCATGGCCGCCCTGCTCACCTCCGTCGGTGACGACAAGGACAAATCGGCCATCTATCTGGCCGACTGCCGCAAGCGCGGGATCCGGGTGCTACCACCGGATGTGAACCAGTCGGCGGCCACGTTCACCAGTGTCGGGTCCGATATCCGCTTCGGCCTGGGCGCGGTCCGCAATGTCGGTGAACCGGTGGTGCGAGCGGTGATCCGGGCACGCGAATCGGCCGGTGCGTTCACCTGTTTCTCCGATTACCTGACGAGAACCGACAGTGTGGCCTGCACCAAGAAGGTGGTGGAATCACTGGTCAAAGCGGGGGCTTTCGAATCCCTCGGCCATCCTCGCAAGGGCCTGTACACGATCCACAGCGAAGCGATCGACGCGGTGACGGTCACCAAGAAGGCCGCGGCGCGCGGTCAATTCGATCTCTTCTCCGGCGATACCGCCGACGCCGGGACGCACACCTCCGTGTTCGAGGTGCCGGTCCCCGACGAGGAATGGGAGACCCGCGAGCGGTTGAGCTACGAACGGGAAATGCTCGGGCTCTATGTCTCCGGTCATCCGCTCGACGAGATCGCCACCGCGCTCGCCGCCGCCGGGGATACCCCGCTCGCCGCCCTGCACGACGGTCGCGTCCCACACGGACGCCGGGTACGGCTGGCCGGCATCATCGCCGCCGTCGACCGGCGCGTCACCCGCAAGGGCGAGCCCTGGGCGGTCGTGCGCCTGGAGGATCTGGAGGCCGGTGCCGAAATACTGTTCTTCCCCGCCGCCCACGCCACCGCGGCCGGACATCTCACCGAGGACGCGATCGTGGTGATCACCGCGACGGTCAGCGTCCGCGACGGACGCCGCTCCCTGCTGGGCGATCACGTCACCACACCGGATCTCGCCGCCGGTACCGCCGGGCGGCCGCTCACCCTCACCCTCCCCGCGACGGCCTGCACCCCGCACACGGTCCGGGCCCTGCGCGAGACCCTGCAGCGGCATCCCGGTCCCACCGACCTGCGCATCGACCTGATCGGCACGCGTGGTCCCCGGCTGCTCGCCCTGGACCCCCGATTCCGGATCACCCCCTCGCCTGCGCTGATGGGCGAGCTGAAAGCGCTGTTCGGCCCGGCCTGTCTGCGGTGACGAGGCGATCAGGACAGATCGAGGTGGCGGTTGACCGCCATGGCGGCGTCGGCCAGTTCCGGGAGTTCGAGCACCCGCACCCCGTGCTCGCGCAACTTCTCCACCCCCACACAGTTCTCGACGAATGTGGACGGTTCCCGCCACGCGATCACCACCACCGGGATACCGGCGGCGAGGACGCGATCGGTACACGGTAGCCGCGTTTTCGTCGCCCGCTCCGAACAGGGCTCCAGCGTGCTGTAGAGCGTGGCCTGCCGCAACCGCGGATCGTGCGGATCCGCTTTGTCCAGCGCGGCTTCCTCGGCGTGCACCTTCGGATCGGTTTCCCGTGAGTAACCGGTGGCTATCTCGAGGCCGGCGGCGACGATCACGGCACCCACCGAGAAAGCGCCGGGCGCCCGCGGACTCCGCCGCGACAGTTCGATCGCCCGGTTCATCCAGTAGTGGTGGTCGGGTTCGGGCACCGGGCCTCCTAGGGTCGATAGCGCAACACTGCCACATCCCCGAGCCGCTCCACCTCGTCCAGACGCATCCGGTGGGTGGAACCGCCGGGGAACCGCGCGGGATGCAGGAAACGCGGGGCGGCGGGGTCGCCCACGAGCGCGGGCCCGACCGCGAGCAGCAGTTCGTCGGCCAATCCGCCGGCCAGGAACGCGGTGTGGATCCGGCCGCCGCCCTCCACCATCAACCGCCCGATGCCGCGGGCACCGAGATCGTCGAGCAACGGCTCGAATCCGAGCTCCGGGCCCAGCGCCACGATCTCGGCCGGGGCGGTCAACCGATCGCGCAGCCGCCGGGCGCCCGCGTCGGTGGTGTAGACGAGCGGGGCGTGTTCGGCGGTCCCGCAGCGCCAGAAGCGCGCGTCCGGATCCAGTTCACCGCTCGCGGTCACCGTCACCTTGCGTGGGTACTCCGCCCGGCCCGCGGCGACCCGCTGCGCGCGCCGCGACTCATCGCGTACGAGCAACCGCGGATTGTCCCGCCGCAGCGTCTCGGCACCCACGAGAATCGCATCGGACCAGGCCCGGATACCGTCCACCCGGTCGAAATCGGCATCGTTGGACAGCAGCAGGCGTTCGGGCTCCGTATCGTCGATATAGCCGTCGACACTCATCGCGACCGACAGCAGGACATACGGCCGCGCCGGCCGCGCACCTTCCTCCGTGCCCCTTCCCAACTCGGCCTCCTACCCCAGCACCGCGCTGCGCGGGATCCCCAGCACTCTGGCCTCCGTCTGCGCGGCCACACCCAGCCCGGCCCCCGGATCGTCCGCCTCGCCCGCCGGATTCGGCGATCCGCTCGGTTCCGGATTCTCCGGCGGGTACGGGGGGTTCAGCAGGACCGCACGGTCGCCGGGCCCCTCGGGTTCGGCGTGCAACCAGACGAACTCCGCACCGAGGTCGACCGTGCGCGGCAGCGTCGCGGCCAGCTCCGCCGCATCCGCCGCCGCGCACTCACCCGGATCCATCCAGGCGAAGCTGGCCCGCAACCCGGGCCAGGCATGGGCGAACCCGGCGTGCAACGGACGCTGGTCCACCTCGTCCTCCGGCACCCAGGCCAGCTCCACACTCTCCATGTTCGGCCGGACCGGTAGCGGTTTGCCCGCGTCGGCGATCACCGTCGTATAGGTCCAGCCGCTGGGGGCGGTGGCGGTCACCCGTTCGGCGCGCACCCGGATATCCGCGGCTTTGATACCGGCTTCCTCGTCGGCCTCGCGGACCGCCGCGTGCACCGCCGACTCGTCGCTGTCGCGGGCCCCGCCGGGCAGTGCCCAGGTCCCGCCCTCGTGACTCCACAGCGCGCGGTGCTGCAGCAGGACCGCCGCACCGCCGCTACCGAGCGGGGCGCGCAACAGCAAACCGGCCGCACCGAACAGGCCCCAGTGCCGCACACCACCGGGGCTTATGGACCACCCGTCACCGTCACCACGCATCTCGCACCGCCCTCGTCGACCGTCGCCTCCATCCTGCCCCACCGGTGGCGGGGGGTGCCGGGTTGTGGAGGTGGGGGCGCGCGTGTGCAGAATACCGAATACGCTCATGGCAGCGGTGTGAGCGATCTCGCGCGGCACCGGCGGAGCGATACAGCGCACACGGCGCCCAGAGTTGGAGGGTGGACATGACGCGGTTGGCGGTGGATCGGGTGGTATCCGAACCCGACCCGGCCCACCCGGAACCGGCGCCCGTCCCCGGGCGGGCGAGGCCCGTCCGCCCCCGGCTCGCGCAGGCCTGGAAGTGGCTGAATCCTGCACGTTTACGCCTGTTCGCCCAATCCTCGCCCGGGCGGCTGCTCGGGGTCGGGCTGCTGCTGATCGTGCTCTGCCTGGGCTCCGGGGTGATCACCGCGGGTGCCGTGCACGACCGTCAGAGCGACCTCGACGTCCTGCTCGCCCACACCGAACCCGATGCGAATGCGGCACATCGGCTCTACACCTCGCTCTCGGTGGCCGACGCCGCCGCGGCCACGGCGTTCATCTCCGGCGGACTGGAACCCGAGCAGGTGCGCGACCGTTACAGCCAGGCGCTGGGGGAAGCGGGCGCCGATCTGGTGACACTGTCCGGGGACGACCCCCAGGACGTTCTGCAGCGGATGGGTATCGGGTCGGGACTGCCCGTGTACTCGGGCCTGGTGGAAACCGCGCGGGCGAACAACCGGGAGGGACACCCGGTCGGGGCGGCCTATCTGAGCGAGGCGTCGTCACAGATGCAGACGGTGCTGCTGCCGACCGCCGAACAGCTCTATGTGCGGCGCGCGGCCGCGGTCGACACCGCCCAGGACCGGCACGTTCGGCCGCCATGGGCGGCCATCGCGCTGCTCGTGGTCGCGGTGATCGCGCTGGTGTGGGCGCAACGATCGCTGGCCCGGCGGTGGCACCGCACCTTCAACCCGGGCCTGCTGCTGGCCTCCGGAGCGTTGCTCACCCTGATGCTGTGGACGGTGATCGCCGGATCCGTTTCGTCGGTGGCGATGTCCAGCGGCCGGGCCGACGGGACGGTACCCGCCGCCCGGCTCACCGAGAGCCGGATCCTGGCGCAGCAGGCGCGTTCGGCGGAAACACTCAAACTGGTGCGGCGCGATACCACCGGCGACTACGACCACGCATTCGACGCCAACATCACCCGGCTCAACGAATTGCTCGCCGGGCACACGGACCGGGCGACCGTCGACGCGCGGGCGGCGCTGCTGCACTGGCTGGCGGCGCACCAGCGGATGAACGAGGCACTCAACCGCGGCGAATTCGCTCGCGCGGCCGGAATCGCCACCGCGCCGGGTGCCGAGAACGCTACGGTTCACGTGGAGGCCCTGGACAAGGCACTGGGCAATGGGATCACCGAGACCCGCAACACGCTACGCAGCAATATTTTCCACAGCGCCCGGGTACTCGACTATCTGGCACCAGGTGCGTTGATCCTCGGTTTCGCCGCGGCGGCGTATATCGCCTTCGGCATCTGGCCAAGACTGCGGGAGTATCGATGAGGTTTGCGCGAAACCCGGTCCGACCGGCGGCCCCCCGGCCGTCGCGGCGATCGTGGCCGCTGCGGGTCGGGGTGGCGTGTACCGCGCTGCTGCTGGCCGGTTGCGCCACCGGCCCGGGCCCGCACCACGAGGTGGCGCACAGCGATTACGCCGAGCCGCCACTACCCGCCCAGGCGACGGCGATGGAGGCCGACGGCCCGCTTCCGCTGCCCGACGACGGCACCAACTGCGGCGACCCCACCGCGGGCCTGCGTCCGACCGGGCCCGGGGCCACCGGCCCGGTACTGGACCGGATCCGGGCCCGCGGCCGCCTGGTCGTCGGATTGGACACCGGCAGCAACCTGTTCAGCTTCCGGGATCCGGAAAGCGGGGTGATCGTCGGCTTCGACGCCGATATCGCCCGCGAGGTGGCCCGCGACCTGTTCGGCGATCCCGACAAGATCGAATACCGCAGTCTCGGGTCCGAGGAACGGGAAGCGGCGCTGATCGAGCACCGGGTGGACATGGTGGTCAAAACCATGACCATCACCTGCGCGCGCCTGGCCAGGGTCTCCTTCTCCACCGTGTACCTGAAGGCGCACCAGCGGGTGCTCGCCGTGCAGAATTCCGGGATCCAGAGTCTGCGGGATCTGGCGAACAAGCGGGTGTGCACGATCCGCGGCACCACCTCACTCGAGCAGATCAGCCGGATCCAGCCCCAGGCATCCATTCTCACCGTCCCCAC
Source organism: Nocardia sp. NPDC004568 (assembly GCF_040609955.1). Classification (NCBI taxonomy): domain Bacteria; kingdom Bacillati; phylum Actinomycetota; class Actinomycetes; order Mycobacteriales; family Nocardiaceae; genus Nocardia; species Nocardia sp. NPDC004568. The sequence continues at coordinate 8,521 of NZ_JBEXLL010000040.1, read as the reverse complement.
CTGGGCCGACTGTCTGGTGGTACTCCAGCAGCGGCAGGTGGACGCGGTCAGCACCGACGACGCGATCCTGGCCGGACTGGCCGAACAGGACCCGTACACCGAACTGGTCGGGCCGAGTATCAGCGAGGAGCCGTACGGAATCGGCATCCCCAAGGGCGACGACGACCTGGTGCGCTTCGTCAACGGCACCCTCGACCGTATCCGCGCGGACGGCACCTGGAACCGCCTCTACAACCAGTGGCTCTCGGCCCTCGGGCCCTCCCCCGGACCCCCACCACCGACCTATCGGGACTGATCGCCGTGACGACGGACGAGTCGGGTATCCGGTCCGGCTCCGGAGACTTTCCGGAGCCGCCCCCGACCCGTGCCGTCGAATCCACCCGCCTCGAGGCGCCGGACGGGCAACCCAGCGCGGCCACCCGGCTCGGGGCGGGCCGAGTACGGGGCGATCGAAACCCTTCCGGCACCGGTGTGGGCCCGGGAGCCACCGCCACAGCGGGTACCGCCGGCCCGGGAACCGCGGGCGTCGCGAATGCGGCCGCACCACCGGAAACCGCTGCGGGGGCGGCCGAATACCCGGAAACCGGTGCGGACATGGGACCGGGCGGTTCACCAGAAACTGCCACCGACACAGGCACGGGCGATTCACCAGAAACTGCCACCGACACAGGCACGGGCGATTCACCAGAAACTGCCACCGACACAGGCACGGGCGATTCACCAGAAACTGCCACCGACACAGGCACGGGCGATTCCCCGGAAACTGCCACCGGCACGGGGACGGGCGGTTCCCTCGAACCCGCTGCCGTAGCGGGTGCAGGAGGCTGTTCCGACACCGCTGCCGGCGCAGGAGCCGCCGTGCATTCCGGAACCGGGAACGTCACGGATACGGCCGCACCTCCGGAAGCCGGTCCGGAAGCGGGTGCGGGAGACCATCCGGAAACCGCCGCTCCCGAGCCCGACGCGAACCCGGGAACCGCCGCCATCGGCGGTACGGCCGCATACGCGGAAACCGCTGCCGCCGCGGGTACGGCCGGCCGCCCGGGCACCGCCGTCGTCGCAGGTTCCGCCGCGCACCCCGAAACCGTTGCCGCCGATACCGCCGCCTCCCCGGAAACCGCCGCAGTCGCCGGAACCGCCGCGTACCCGGGCACCGTGGCGTCCACCGGCACCGGCGACCGGGCGAGTTCGGGGGCCACCGGAGTTTCCGGGCGCGGTAGCGGTTCCCAGCTGCGTACCGGCCGCAGCACCCGCACCGTGCGTTCCCGGCCCACGGTGCGCACCCTCGTCGCCGGGCTGGTCGAGATACCGCCGGTCGAAGCCGCCGACCCGGTCGCCGCGGTCCTGACCGACCCGGTGGTCGCGGAGGGCAAACGGTTCTGCTGGCGGTGCGGCAAACCGGTGGGCCGGACGAGCGCGAGCGGACCGGCCACCACGCGCGGCATCTGCCCGAATTGCGGCGCCGCCTTCGATTTCCGCCCGACACTGGGCCCCGGGGATATGGTGGCCGGGCAGTACGAGGTCCAGGGCTGTCTCGCGCACGGCGGGCTGGGCTGGATCTACCTCGCCGTGGACCGCAATGTCAGCGACCGCTGGGTGGTGCTGAAGGGGCTGCTGCACGCCGACGATATCGAGGCGCAGGCGGTGGCCGTGGCGGAGCGGGAGTTCCTGGCCGAGGTCGCGCATCCGGGCATCGTGAAGATCCACAATTTCGTCGAGCACCTGCCGCCCGGCGGTGAGCCGATCGGGTTCATCGTGATGGAGTACGTGGGCGGCCGGTCGCTGCGCAGCATGCTCGACGACCACAAGCGGCCCGAGCGGATCCCGGTGGCGCAGGCCATCGCCTACATCCTGGAGGTGCTGCCCGCGCTGGACTATCTGCACGCGACCGGGCTCACCTACAACGACCTCAAACCCGACAACATCATGGTGACCGAGGACCAGGTCAAACTGCTCGACCTGGGCGCGGTCGCACCGATCGATGCCTACGGGAACCTGTACGGCACCCGCGGTTTCCAGGCGCCCGAAATCGCCCGCACCGGGCCGACGGTCGCCTCCGACATCTACACGGTGGGTCGCACGCTGGCCGTGCTCACCCTGAACATGCCGACCGAACACGGTGCCTACCGCGACGGTCTGCCCGACCCGGAGGACGACCCGGTCCTGGCCCGGTACGAGTCGTTCCACCGGTTGCTGCTGTGCGCCACCGATACCGACCCCGACCGGCGATTCCCCTCGGCCGGGGCCATGGCCGATCAGTTGTCCGGGGTGTTGCGGGAGATCCTGGCCCTCGATACCGGCGTGGAGCGGCCGCACCGGTCCACGGTTTTCGGTAAACAGCGCAGCGCGTTCGGCACCGAGGAATTGATCGGCCAGACCGACGCCTACGCCGACGGGATCGCGCGCGACACCCTGCTCTCGGCCACCGATATCGCCGCCGCGCTACCGATCCCGCTGCTGCCCCGTACCGACCCGGTCGCCGCTCGACTGACCGACACCCTGCAATCCGATCCGGACCAGGCGTTCGCCGCGCTGCACGAGGCCCGCGAGCGACTCGCCGAGGACCCGGCCGCGGCGCCGGAGAACCTGGAACGCGAACTGCGCCTGGCCGAGGCCCGCATCCTGCTGGATCTGGACCGCGTCGCCGATGCCACCGATCTGCTCGACGCCATACCGCGTACGGGCCGACGGGATTGGCGGATCGACTGGTACACGGGCATGGCCGGACTACGCGAGAAGGATTACGAGAAAGCTTATTCCGCGTTCGACGCGGTATTACGTGTCCTGCCGGGCGAGCTGGCGCCGAAACTGGCCCTGGCCGCCACCGCCGAACTCGTGCTCCAGCACTGGGCACCGGACGAGACCCGCGCCTGGCGCGACTACGCCGAGAATTTCTACGCCACCACCTGGCGTACCGATCACGGGTTGGTGAGCGCCGCTTTCGGTTCGGCCCGCTTGCTCACCGCCGCCGGTCGCCACCGGGAGGCCGTCACCGCCCTGGACGAGGTGCCGGCTTCCTCGCGCTATTTCACCATCGCCCGGATGACCGTGGTCCTGCTGCTGCTCACCAGCGCGCCGGTGGCGGAACTGCCGGAGGACACCCTGCGGGAGGCGGCGGCCCGCGTGGAGGCCCTGCCGCCCGACGAACGCCGGGCCGTCCAACTGCGGGTGATGGTGCTGGGCAGCGCACTGGCCTGGTTGCAGGCCGGTAATACGCCGCGGCGGCCCCGGCCACCGCTCATGGGCGTGGCGTTCACCGAGCACGCGCTGCGCGACGGCACCGAAGCCGGGCTGCGCACACTGGCCCGCTTCGCGCCCGGGCGCCGCCACCGCTACGCGCTGGTGGATCTGGCCAATTACATCCGGCCCAACACCTGGTTCTGAACCTCCGCGCCCGCGTTCTCCCGGATACGCGCCCGGGGCCCGCACCACTGGATCGGGCCGGCGGCCGCGCTCGACCGAGACGGCGGGCCGGTGCGAACCGGCCCGCCCGCGGAATTCAGTCCGCCCAGACGGTGTCGATCGGGGTCGCCTCGGTGGGCGGCGGGGTGGGCACACCGTTGGGGGTGCGGGAGAAACGCGGCGCCGGGGCGTGCTGAGTGACATTGTCGATTTCGATGAGCGACCCGCGCGCGGCGATGTGTTCGTTCTCGCTCGCCTCGTCGAAGGTGAGCACCGGGCTCACACAGGCGTCGGTGCCGGTGAAGATCGCGGCCCATTCGTCGCGGGTCTTGCTGCGGAACTTCTCGGTGAACAGCTTCTCGAGCGTGTCCTGCCCGGCCGGGTCCATCTGGAACGGCAGGCCCTCGGGGTCGATCTCCAGACCGGCCAGCAGCTGGGCGTAGAACTGGGGCTCGATCGCGCCGACGGCCATGTACTTGCCATCGGAGGTCTCGTAGGTGTCATAGAAGGACATACCGGTGTCGAGGAGGTTGGTGCCGCGTTCGGAGGACCAGGCCCCGGTACCGCGGAAGGCCCAGATCATATTCGACAGCGCCAGCGTCCCGTCGACCATCGCGGCATCGATGACCTGGCCTTCACCGGAGTTCTGACGTTCCACCAGGGCGGCCAGGATACCGAACACCAGGAACATGGAGCCGCCGCCGAAATCGCCGACCATGTTCAGCGGCGGTACCGGCCGTTCGCCCTTGCGGCCGATGGCGTGCAGGACGCCGGTGAGGCTGATGTAGTTGATGTCGTGGCCGGCCCGGTCCGACAGCGGACCTTCCTGGCCCCAGCCGGTCATCCGGCCGTAGACCAGCCGCGGGTTGCGGGCGAGCAGGTCGTCGGGCCCCAGTCCCATCCGTTCGGTGACGCCGGGCCGGAACCCCTCGATGAAGACGTCGGCCTTGTCCACCAGCCCGAGAACCTTCTCGATATCCGCCGGGTCCTTCAAGTTGGCCTCCACGACCGTGCGGCCCCGCAGCTGCGGCCGGTCGGCCCCACCGGGCAGCTGGCCGGCGCGCTGGATCCGCACCACATCGGCGCCGAGATCGGCCAGCAGCAACGCGGCATGCGGCCCGGGCCCGATCCCGGCCAGTTCGATCACGCGAATGCCCGCGAGCGGGCCCTGCTTGGTGGCGGTGGATGGTGTACTCACGCCCTACCTCGGTTCGTCGTCGATCCAGTGTCTACCCCACGGGGCATATTGACAGTATGACAACAGCGGCCCGTAGTCACGGGTCCGGTGCGATCCGCCCCGGGGCCGATGAGTGTCGGTGGGCACCCGCAGACTGTCGGTATGCCGGACAGTGCGGTCGCGCCCCTGGAAACGACGGATTTCGACACCGCGATCGGCCGCTGCGCCATCGCCTGGCGGGCGGACGCCGTGGCCCGTTTCTCCCTCCCCCGCTACGAGCCCGGCGCCGGATTCCGCGGCCGCGGTGAGACCCGTCCCGTCCCCGAGCCCACCACGGGCCCGCGTGCCGAGGCGCTCACCCGTATCCGCGCCCACCTCGACGGCGATCTCGACGACCTGCGCTGGATCCCGCTCGACCTCACCCGATCCCCGGAATTCCACCGCGCGGTGTACGCGGTCACCCGGGCCATCGACCCCGGACACACCCTCAGTTACGGAGAGGTCGCGCGCCGCTGCGGCGCGGCCGGGGCCGCGCAGGCGGTGGGTCAGGCGCTGGGCAGCAATCCCATTCCGCTCATCGTGCCCTGCCACCGCGTCCTGGCCGCCGACCATTCCCTGCACGGCTTCTCCGCGCCGGGCGGTATCGATACGAAATCGACACTGCTGGCGATCGAACGCACCCCCGGCTTCGGCGAACCGACTCTGTTCTGAACGGACGCGGGCCGGGAGCCCGCCGAACGCGTCATCTCCGGCCGAGAAGTCACCGCCGCCGAGATCGCGGCCGAACTGGAAGTTTCGGTGGCGACCGCGCGCCGTGACCTGGAGGCGCGCTCCACCGCCGGTGTCCCGGTGTATCCACAGCCCGGCCGCGGTGGTGGCTGGCAACTGGTCGGCGGGGCGCGCACCGATCTGAGTGGCTTGACCGCAGGCGAGGCGCGGGCGTTGTTCCTGCTCACCGGTCCGTCCGCGGGGGCGGTGCCGGAGGCGCGCGCGGCGCTGCGCAAACTGTTGCGCGCCCTCCCGTCGACTTTCCGCGGCGAGGCCGAGGCCGCCGCCGACGCGGTGGTGATCGATCCGTCCGGTTGGGGCCACACCGAACGCGAACTCCCCGAGACAGTGCGACTGCTGCAACAGGCGGTGGTACAGCGCCGCCGGGTGGCGCTGCGGTACCGGGGCCGCGCCGGGACCGACACCGATCGGGTGGTCGATCCGTGGGGCCTGGTCGACAAGGACGCCGTCTGGTATCTGCTCGCCGGAACCGAGCACGGCCGCCGAACCTTCCGGGTGGACCGGATCTCGCGGGCCGAGCCCACCGATCAGGAGGCCCACCGGCCCGCCGACCTCGATCTGCCGGCACTCTGGGCAGAGGTCGTCGAACAGATGGAACAACGCCGCGCGACCACCTCCGCCACCGTTCTCCTCGGCGAACGGCTGCTTCCGGTTTTCCGCGATCGGCACGGCAGGCACTGCGAGGTCGCCGGGCCCACATCCGAGGGTCGCGTCCGGGTCCGGTTCACCGCGCACACACCGCGCGCGATCGCCGAACAACTCGCCGGCTGGGGAGCGACCGTGGAAGTCGTGGAACCGGACTCGGTGCGCCGCGAGCTCGCCGCGCTGGGCGTGGAACTGGTCGAACGCTACGGCGGCCCCCGGAAATAAGTGCTCGATCGGTGCGCACTTATCGCTGGATGATCGGAACAGACCGCCACACCGTCAGCCGGAAGAGGCCTATATGCCCACACGCGCCCGTCGAGTCGGCGAAGGCAGACGGGCGCCGGCCGGAGAAGGCCCGTCGACCGCGGCACGTCCGGCCCGGACGGTTGCCGTGACCGCGATATCACCTCCGGTGCGATCCCGTCCGATTCCGGCGACGTCCGCCCGCCGTCACGACCGATCGGTACGAGATCAGCGACGATTCCGCGCCTCAGGAGACCGGCTGTTCGCGGGCGGGTGTCCCCGTCCGCCCGCGCGGGACCTGTCCGCCGACGTCCGCTCCCGCGCCCCATGCGCTCCGGTCGTCCACCGGCGCCCGGCGGAGCGGACGCGGTCCGCGGCCACCACCCACCGCAGACCCGGCACCCTGTGCGCGGCCCTGATCGCACCGCATACGCCCGCCGAGACCGCCGCCAGCAACACCAGCCCCAGCAGATACGGTGCCAGGCCGTGCAGAGGCCGCGATGACGCGGCGTCGGCCACCGCTCGTGTCTCCGGTGGTGTTCCGGCCCCGACGGCGACACTGCGGATATCCGGCTCGGGAGCAGGCGGAGCCGGCGCCGGCTGTTGCGGCGCCGGCGCGGGGTCGGGAGCGGCCGGGGCGGCCGGCGCCGGTCGCGCCGGGGACGGTTCGGGCATGCGGTTGGTGGCGAGGTCTTCGGCGACCGCGGTGAACCATCTCAGCACCAGGTCGGCGGCGGGCCGGCCGTCGGCGGTGTACCCGGCGTGGAAGTAGTCGCCGTGTTTGCGGACTGTATCCGCGTAGCGCAGCCACAGCCCGGGGTCGAGGAGTTCGGCGTTCTCGGCACTCAATCGGCCGAGCGCATCGAACGTCTTACTGACCAGGTTGAATACGGTGCGACGCGGGATCGGGCGGCGCGCGGCGGCGACGAGCGCGTCGGTGGCGCGTTCGAGACCGGTCAGGGGGTCGGGGGCGGTGGCGATACCGGCGACTTCGGCGGGTTCGAAAGCGACACCGATGATCGCCAGCAGCGTGTTGAGCGCACTGGTACCCAGTTTCAGCAGTGCCTCGCGGGCTTCGGGTTCGCTGCCCGATCGCGGGTCGGCGGCTTCGGCCAGCCGTACGCCCAGCGGCTTCTCCGGTGTCAACGACAATGTGCCCAGGGAGTATCCACGCAGATCGTGGGTGACGACCGCGGTCGCGGTGCGCGCGAGCGTCGAGGAGAAACCGTCGCCGATCGAGGCCAGCGCTGCCACCGGGTCCGACGGCAGCAGTTCGGCCTGCCCGAGGATATTGACCACCATATGCAGTAGCGGGGCATCGGTGGGAGCGTCGCAGGCGAGGTCACCGGGTAGGCACAGCGAGGCGACCCGTCCGGTGAGTTCCCCGAAGTCGGGCGCGATATCGCGCAGCGGCCCGATACCGCCGCCCGGTGCGGGGTGCCGCGGGAATTCCTGCAACGCGCCCAGTTGCGCGCCGGTGGTACCGGGCGCGGGCTCCGGGCGCCCCGCGTCCGGTAGCCCGGGGAACACCGCGGCCCCGGGAGCGCGGGTGGGGTCGGCCAGCAGCGCGACCGCCGCGACCCGGTCGGCCGGTACCACCCCCGCACCGGCGCCCACCTCGCGCGCGAACATCGACACCACGTGCGCGCCTTGCGAGTAACCGATCAATCCCAGCTGGGAACCCGGGCACCGCCCGGTGACCTCGGCGGCCATATCGCGCAACCGCCCCAGCCCCGCACCCGCCGAGACGGAGTAGGGCGCCGTGGTGGCACCGGGTAGCGCGCCGCCGAACCCGGCCAGGTAGGGAACATAGGCGCGGCCCACCGCCGGCCCGCTCAACATCTCGGTCAGCGGACCCAGTACCAGTGACAGCAGACCGGCGTCCGCGGCCACCGGAGAAGTCGGGGTGGACTCACCGGTTCCCTGCACTCCGAGAACGAAAAGGCCCGGGCAACCCCCGGCCTCCGCCAGCGCCAGTTCGACACCGTCCTGGGCCCGGGCGACCGCGGGTGGTCCGGTCGGGAGCGCGACGACCGAGACGGCCACCGCCCCGGCGACGGCGCAGACCGCTCGTTCGAACACGGTGCGGGCGCGGCTCATCCAGACCTCCGAATTGATCAGAACGGCGCGGCCCCGGATAGAGCCGTGCGGTGATCGCTCTCACGCCCCCGCTAGACGAGTAAGTCCGAAGTCCCGTCGATGCCCGGACATGGGCGGAGGGCGTCTATGACCAGTGTGTGACCAATGATCTCGACGCCCTCCTGA